>CAMDVP010000193.1 GCA_945877525.1 uncultured Clostridia bacterium
CGTCGAGTGGAATGAGCGAACGCCTGAATGGAAAAGGCGCGAGTAGATGTGCCAGTTGAATTTGAGAATAGGATTAATGCAGCACAGTATAACAAAAGCGCCCGCTTCACCGGCCAAGGCTGCCGATGAAGCGGGCGTTTTCCATTGGGCTGCTTTTGCGGGATTACCCCCGGGCCAGCATGGGTTTGAGATATTGTCCGGTGAAGCTTCCTTCGCAGTTGGCCACCTCCTCGGGGGTGCCGGCGCACACCAACGTGCCGCCCTCATCGCCGCCCTCGGGGCCCAGGTCGATCAGCCAGTCCGCCACCTTGATTACGTCCAGGTTGTGCTCGATGACCAGCACACTGTTGCCTGCGTCGGTCAGGCGCTGCAGCACCTGAATCAGCTTGTCCACATCCGCCATGTGCAGCCCGGTGGTGGGCTCGTCCAGCAGATAGACCGTCTTGCCCGTGGCCTTGCGGGAAAGCTCGGTGGCCAGCTTCACGCGCTGGGCCTCGCCGCCCGACAGCGTGGTGGAAGGCTGGCCCAGCTTCATGTAGCCCAGGCCCACATCGTAAAGGGTTTCCAGCTTGCGCAGGATGGGCTGGTGATTCTCGAAGAAGGTCATGGCCTCTTCCACGTTCATCTCCAGCACCTCGTAGATGTTCTTGCCCCGGTAGGTGACCTCCAGGGTCTCGCGGTTGTAGCGGCGGCCCTTGCATACATCGCAGGGCACATAGATATCCGGCAGGAAGTGCATCTCGATTTTCAACAGACCATCGCCGGAGCAGGCCTCGCACCGCCCGCCCTTGACGTTAAAGGAGAAGCGGTTCTCCTTGTAGCCCCGGGCCTTGGCCTCCGGGCTCATGGCGAAGATCTTGCGGATCAGGTCGAAAAGCCCGGTATAGGTGGCGGGGTTGGAGCGGGGCGTGCGGCCGATGGGGCTCTGGTCGATGCAGATGATCTTGTCCAGCTGCTCTACACCCTCCATGGCCCGGAAAGCGCCGGGGCGGGTCTTGGCGCGGTTGAGCACCCGGGCCAGGTGCTTGTAGACGATCTCGTTCACCAGGCTGCTCTTGCCCGAGCCGGAAACCCCCGTCACGCAGCACAGCACGCCCAGGGGAATGTCTACATCAATATTCTTCAGATTGTGTTCCTTTGCCCCCAGCACCCGCAGCCATCCGGTGGGCGCACGGCGGGCTGCAGGCACAGCAATTTTCCGCTGGCCGGACAGGTATTGTCCGGTGATGCTCTCCTTGCAGGCCTTGATGTCCTCCGCCGTGCCCTCGGCCACGATGTGTCCGCCGTGAATGCCCGCGCCGGGGCCCACATCCACAATCCAGTCGGCGGCGTACATGGTGTCCTCGTCATGCTCCACCACCACCAGGGTGTTGCCCAGGTCGCGCATGCGCTTGAGGGTGGCAATCAGCTTGGCGTTGTCCCGCTGGTGCAGCCCGATGGAGGGCTCGTCCAGGATATACAGCACGCCCATCAGCGCCGATCCGATCTGCGTGGCCAGGCGGATGCGCTGGGCCTCGCCGCCGGATAGGCTTCCCGCCGCGCGGCTGAGGGTCAGATAGCCCAGCCCCACGTCAATCAGGAAGCCCAGGCGCGCGTCAATTTCCTTGAGGATCTGCGCGCCGATCATCCTTTCCTTTTCCGTAAGCTCAAGCGAGCGGAAGAAATCCCGCGCCTCCCGGATGCTCAGGTCGCTGACCTCGGGCAGGCTGCGGCCATTCACCGTCACGGCGGCGGCCTCGGGCTTCAGGCGCTTGCCATGGCAGGCAGGACACGGTTCCTCGGCCATATACTCCTCGTAGGCCTGCTTCATCGCGTCGGAGCTGGTTTCCCGATAGCGGCGCTCCAGGGTGGGAATGACGCCTTCAAAGGGGGTGCTGTATTCTCCCCGGCCGTGGGCGCCCTCATAAACGATGGTGATCTTCTCCTTGCCCGTACCGTAGAGGATCGCCTGCATGGCTTCCGCGGAGAAGTCCTTGACCGGGGTATCCATGGTAAACCCATAACGCCTGCCCATGGCCACCAGGTATTGGGCGGCAATGCCGTTTTCATCCGCCGAGTTGAAGCCCATGGCGCTCAGCGCGCCCTGCCGCAGGGTGAGATTTTTGTCGGGGAAGAGGATGTCCGGGCTGATTTTCATCAGCACGCCCAGGCCGGAGCACTCAGGGCACGCGCCGTAGGGGCTGTTGAAGGAGAACATGCGGGGGGTCAGTTCCTCGATGGACACGCCGCAGTCAGGGCAGGCGTAGTTCATGGAGAAGAGCAGCTCGCCCTGGTCGAACAGGTCCATGATAACCAGGCCGCCGGAGCGGGCGGTAGCGGTTTCGATGGAGTCGGTCAGACGCTTCTGGAATTCCTTGCCCGGGCGGATGATGAGGCGGTCCACCACCAGCTCGATGCTGTGCTTCTTCTGCTTGTCCTGCTTGGGGGTGTCATCGATCTCATACAGCTCGCCGTCGATGCGCACGCGGACAAAGCCGCTCTTGCGGGCCTCCTCCAACAGCTTCGCATGCTCGCCCTTGCGGGAGCGCACCACCGGGGCCAGCACCTGCATGCGGGTACCCTCGGGGTATTTCTGCACGGCGTCCACCATCTGGTCGACGGTCTGCTGGCGGATTTCCTTGCCGCACTGGGGGCAGTGGGGAATGCCGATGCGCGCCCACAAAAGGCGCAGGTAGTCGTGAATCTCCGTTACCGTGCCAACGGTGGAGCGGGGGTTTCGGCTGGTGGTCTTCTGATCGATGGAGATGGCGGGGCTCAGTCCCTCAATGGAGTCCACGTCCGGCTTTTCCATCTGCCCGAGGAACATCCGGGCATAGCTGGACAGGCTTTCCACATAGCGCCGCTGGCCCTCGGCGTACAGGGTGTCGAAGGCCAGGCTGCTCTTGCCCGAGCCGGACAAGCCGGTAAACACCACCAGCTTGTTCCGGGGAATGGTCAGGCTCACGTTTTGCAGGTTATGCTCCCGTGCGCCGCGAATGATAATCGAATCGTTGCTCATTTCGAAACCTCACTGTCAGGGCATAGCGTTTCACATGGGCGCGGCAAATATCCCTGCCGCATGCAAGGAACAGTGTACCACAAAATTCGCCTTCGCGCAACGCGAACACGAACAAATATTTGCTTTATCATGGAGAAAGCCGCTTGCGAAAGCAGACGGCTTCGGGTCGGCCCGCATACCTGCCATAGACCGGCCCCGCTTCATAGCCGCAGCGCAGGTAGAACGCCACCGCATGGGTATTCACCCGTCGGGTTTCCAGCACAGCCTCGGTATAGCCCATGGCTGCCGCCTGCCGCTCCAGATGGGTCAGCAGCTGCGCGGCGGCGCCCACCCGGTTGGAGCGGGCATACACACGCTTGATTTCCGCCGTGATCTCCGTCAGCGGCCGGAACCCGCCGCAGGCGATGGGGGTGTCATCCCAGTATGCCACGGCAAACATCGCCCCGGTCTGCCGCACATCCTCCGGGGAAAAGCTGCCCTGCCCGCTGCTCCCGGTCAGGCGTTCCAGCGCGCCATCCAGCTCCGCCAGCATCGCCCGGGCATCGGCGCTGTTCACATCCGTCCGCCTGATTTCCAGCACATGCATTCCTCCCGAACAAAACGGGGAACCGGCCTGATTCTCCGGTTCCCCGCGTTTCCGATATTCGCTCAGAAAATGCTCTTGAGCATCATACCCCCGCCAAAGATAACCATGGGCACCCCCAGTATCAGCCCGATCACCGTCAGGCACAGCACCACACCCGCGCAGCAAATCACGCCGCCCAGAATGAACGCCGCCAGTCGCCCGGTGAGCCCCAGGATCATCCCGATCAGCTCCATGCCCATGCGGAAGGGCCAGGTCAGCAGCCGCAGCATCATTATCCACCTCCATGATATCAGCATATCACGCAGGGCCGCGCGCCGCCAGGGGATTTCCATTAGAATTCCATGAGTACGCCTTAATCTGCCGCCTGCTTTTTCGCCAGGTCATTGGTGTCAATCTGCCCGCGGTATACCACAAATTTCTGATACAGGAACTCCGTCACGAAGTTGATCAGCATGTTCATGCCCTCGATGAGATAGGCGTTCCAGCCGGCATTCTGCAGCGCGGTGCCCCACCAGGCCGAGGCCGGGGTAAACACCAGATAGAACAGCGCCACCAGCGCCATGGAGCGGGGCAGGTTTGCATCGGAGCGGAAGGTATAGCGGCGGTTGAAGGTAAAGTTCCACAGAACGCTGAGGATCAGCGAGGGCAGGTGGCTCTGCCAGTAGGCCGTCCAGCCGAACACCTCGTAGAACAGCGTGTAGCTGCCCACCTGAATCACGCCGGCCGAAATGGAGAACAGGGTAAACTTGATGGCCTGCCACAGGTTTTTCTTCATGGCTCTCATCCTTTCATCAACGCCAGAGGGTGCACGGTCAGCAGCCCTTCCCGGCCCGGGGGCAGCAGCGCCGCAACTCTTCCCGCCTGGAAGGCCGCGCATCCGCCGTGGCTGTCCCCGTCGCACAGGCTGTTGATCATCAGCGTCAGGGGCGCAAAGTCCCTGCACTGCGCTGCGTATTCCGCAAGGGTGCCGCCCAGCCATTCCTCCGGTGAATAGCCGCAGTATACCGGCCAGAACAGAAGATTTTCCCCCAGGCGGAAGCTGTCCTGCGTGGTGTCCCACAAATCGCCGCACAGGGCAATGGAGCACTTCCAGCCCCGGTAGTCAAACAGCGCCGTGGCTTCCCCTTCCCGGTAGTGGCCGTCGGTGCGCCGGTACTCCTTCCAGCCCCGGGACATGCGCCGGTAGCAGCAGGCGATTTCACCCTTTTCCACCAGCATGCAGGAGGAATAGAGCGCCTCTCCTTCCCGTTCAAGGAAGCCGAACAGCACGTCCACCCCCAGCTGCAGGGAAGCCTCCCGAATGCGGCAGATGGGCTCGCTATCCCTGGTCTGCGCCATATCCCGGTCTGCGGCATAGTTCCAGCACAGGCTGTCGAAGCCCTGCAGGAACGCCTCGCCAAAGCAGACCAGGTCGGCGCCCAGAGCTGTTCCTTCGGCCATGGCCGCCAGCACGGCGGTCAGGTTAGCCCCGATATCGCCGTTGACAAAGGGTTTGGAAGCCAGGGCCACGGTGATATCCTGCACGGCGCTTTCTCCTTTACACCAGCCGCAGGCCCGGCTGGGCGTTGAGGGTGAGGGGCGCGGTTTCGCCCCGAAGCAGCCGGTAATACGCCGCCGAGCCGATCATGGCCGCGTTATCCGTGCACAGCCCAAGCCGCGGCATATACAGCGGAATGCCCGCCTTGTCGCAGGCCTCCTGCATCATCCGCCGCAAAAGCCTGTTGGCCGATACGCCTCCCGCCATGGCCAGGGCGCCGGCGCGGGTTTCCCGGGCAGCCAGCACAGCCTTTTCCACCAGAGACGACACCACCGCAAAGCGGAAGGATGCGGCCATATCCGCCTTGGGCAGCGCCTCGCCCCGCTGCTCCAGCTTGTGAGCGGCGTTGAGGAAGGCAGTTTTGAGCCCCGAAAAGGAGTAATCATACCGTCCGTCGGGATGGGGATGGGGCAGGGTCATGAAATGGGGATCGCCCTCCTCGGCCAGCGCGTCGATGCGGGGCCCGCCGGGATAGGGCAGCCCCAGCACCCGCGCAGCCTTGTCGAAGGCCTCGCCCGCCGCATCGTCCATGGTCTGGCCCAGCAGGCGGTATTCGCCATAGTCGGTCACCTGCACCAGGTGGCTGTGCCCGCCGGACACCACCAGGCATACAAAGGGCGGCTTCAGATCAGGGTAGGTCAGGTAATTGGCAGACACATGGCCCTCAATATGGTTGACGGGAATCAGCGGCTTTCCGCAGGCATAGCTGAGGCCCTTCATGCAGTTCAC
>CAMDVP010000194.1 GCA_945877525.1 uncultured Clostridia bacterium
CCACCTTCGACGCCAGACGGGAGAGAAACTCCGCTTCCTCCACGCCGCCCTGCCCGGCGGAAAGCACTGCCACTTCCTTTCCCCGGTAGAACATGCCGTCGCGGGTGCCGCACCAGCTGACTCCCTGCCCCAGCAGCTCCTCCTCGCCGGGGAGCAGCTTCGGCCGCGCCGCGCCCATGGCCAGCACAATGGCCCGTGCCTCAATCACATCATTGCCGCACAGGGCCATATAGTCCTCACCCATGGGCTGCAGCTGCCGGACCAGGGCGCTGATCACCCGGGCGCCGGCAGCCTCGGCCTGGGTGCGAAAAACGCGCAGCAGCTCCCTGCCGCTCACCCCGGGAAGGCCGGGGTAGTTGTCGATTTTCTCCGCCCGCTGCAGCCAGCCCGCGGAGGACTCCGCCGCCGCCACCAGCACGGACAGCCCCCGCTGCCGGGCTGTAAGGGCGCAGCTCCACGCCGCAGGGCCGGAGCCTACAATCAACAAATCGCAAGCTGCCATAGGTTTTCCTCCTCTTAATAGGTGTAGCGTGCCGACAGCTTCGGCATGCTGGAATAGGTGCCGTTCGCATCGCCGTAGATGCTGTAATACTCGCCCAGCTTCCAGGTGGTTTTGGTGTAGTTTTCCAGCAGCACCGGCAGGCTTTTTCCATCGCTGCCGGTGTAGATCACCGCCATCTGCGGCTTCTCGCTGATGATATCGGCAATCACTCCCTTGACCACATATACCTGGGTTTTCTCCGTGCGCACCGCGTTGTTGGCCAGCAGCTCCGCGTACACCGCCTCATCATACAGCGGCCATGCCTTGGGAGTGTAGTCGTCCGGATTGGGCAGATAGTAGATGGTATAGTCCACCACAGAGGTTTTCTTCCCCGGCATGGACGCCGTGATGGTGACGGTGTTGTAGCCGATATGGTCAAACACCGCCATGAAGGAAAACGCGCCGGTGGTATCCACATCGGTGATGTTCAGGTCGGTATAGGGCGAGAGCACCTCCACCGTCGCGCCGGGCACGGTGGTGGCACGGATCTCAATGGCCTTCTTGCTGGTGGATGAGTAGGTGTCCGCCGACAGGTCGAGGGGAATCTCCTGGGGTTCGCGGTAGAGGGTCACGGTGAGGGTGTTTTCCCGGCAGTACTGGCTGCGTACCTTGAACACAAAGTCGTTGTCGCCCTTGGGCTGCACGGTGGCATTGTAGATCAGCGAGCCTGTTTCGGCATTGACGGTATCGGTCACGTTTTCGCCGTTGACCGTCACGGTAGAGCCGGGGCGCACCGTCAGCTGAATGCTGTACATGGCGGTGGATACGTCCGTGCGCACGCTGTCGGGGCTATTGAGGGTAATGGGGCTGATGGGGATGCTGATTTCATAGGTAATGAGATCCATGGGCTTCTGCTGGCCGCCGGAGGTTTTGACATAGGGGGTCAGGGTTACCTCCATGCTTTCGCCCACATAGTCGGTCATATCGTCATACCAGATATAGTCGGGCACATCCACCGTGGCGAAGCCCCCCGTCACCACATAGGAGGCGCGCAGCTCGCGGATGTAAATCTGCTGTCCGTCCTCTCCGGGAATCAGCACGGTATGGGCCGCCAGATCGTCCTTGATAGAGGCGGTCACCGAAGCCTTGCGGGCCTCCCGGGCGGCGTCCTGCCTGTCCTTGAAGTAGTTGTAGCCAAAAAAGCCGCAAAGCCCCACAAGACACGCCACCGCCACGATGGAAAGAAACCTCACCGCGTGGCGAAGCCCCCGGGCGCGGCTGGGCAGCCTGCCGGTAAACTGGGTGCTCTGCTGGGGCAGCTGCCAGGAGCCGTACATCTCCTGCTCTTCCCACAGGGGATCGTAGCCGCGGGTGTCCTGCCACGCGGGCGATACAGGCCGGTCCTCTTCATCCTTCTGCCCATGGCGCTTGACCCGCACGGTGGAGCGAGGGTCGTCCTCCACATGCCAGAAGGTGTCCACGCTGGAATGGGTGCGTATGGTCATGGCCGAGGGGGCCGAGCCGCGCTCGGCGCTTTCCCGGCGGAGCTGGCGCTGGTGGCGGGTACCCTCCGCCTTGCGCTGCTTCAGCTCGGCCATTTCCCGGGCCAGGGCGTCGCGGCCGTCAGGGGTCTGAACAGCCTCGCCCTCCTCATCCACATGGATATAGCTTTTCCCCGCCCCGTCGTCCCGCAGGGCTGTTTTCCATTCGGGCAGCGAATCATTCTCCTGGGTCAGGGGCGCGCCGCACCTCTGGCAGCGCGGCAGGGACGCCCGGTTCCATTGGCCGCATTGCGGACACTTCATAGCATAACTCCTTCGGCGGATTGATCTGCGGCGTTAATCCTCGTCCAGCACCAGCCAGCTGGTCTGCAGGAAGTCCGCCAGGTCCTCGCGGCTCATCACCCAGTCGATTTCCTGCACGGCCATGCCGGCATAGCTGATGGGATGCACCGCATCGTCCTGGGGAATGCGCAGTTCCTCAATGGTGCAGTCCCGCAGGCTGTATGCCTGATCCAGGGCAGTGATCATTTCCTCGGTGTTCATGTTGGTCAGGGTGGTGTTCTCGATCACCGAGTCCAGCAGATCGCGGGCCTGGTCGTAGGTGATTTCCCTGCACTGATCCGCCAGGGTGGACAGCACCGTGCGCACACGCTGGGTGCGCATGAAGTCGCCGCCGCCGCCCGCCTTGCGGATGCGCATGTAAATCACCGCCGCCCGTCCGGTAAACAGGTAGGTGCCCGCGTTGTTCATCGCGGGCGAGGTCTGCCGGGGCTCCAGTGGATAGCGCTTCAGATAGCTGGCCTCGGAGGAATTCACCTCAATCTTGACCCCGCCCAGATGGTCGATGATGCGGGCAATCTGATTGAAGTCGAAGAGAATGAACTTCTCAATTTTGATGCCGAAGTGCTGGCTGAGCACCTTGCACAGCTCCTCCGGGCTGTAATTCTTGGCAATGTAGTTGACCCGGCCGATCTTCCCGTCGGGGCGCTGCACCAGCGCGTCGCGGATGAGGGAGGTCAGCATCACCCGATGGGCGCGGGTATCGAGGGTTACCAGCACAATGCCGTCGGTATTGCCCAGGTTGTTCACCTTGGCGTTCCACTGGTCAACGCAGAGCATCAGGTAATGGTGCTGCCCGTCGAAGTTCTCCGGCAGCTCGTCATAGGGAATAATCTCGATGGGCTGGGGCTGGTCGGCCAGGGCCGGCACAGCGCTTACCAGCAGCGCCATGGCAAGAAGCAGGGCAAGGAAACGTTTCATCTTCAGGACTCCCTTCGGCAAAATCATTTGCTTCCTGACAACCAAAACGATTGAAGCATCGCAAAAAATCCATCAGACTGCAAATATGGCCGTATATCATTATAGCATAGGTCGCCCCCGTTGCAAAGCCCCGCAGGCTCCTTCCCGCGCAAAATTGGCCCTGGGGGAAAATACAACGCAAATACAACATTTACCCATGGAAGCGGCAGGGGGCAAGGCTTGACATCACACAATCCGCCGCTATAATAGAAGAATACACGGGAAAAAGCGTGTTTCCTGCCGAAGGCTCGGCAGGGCAAGAAGCGGAGGCAATCGGTATGCAGGAAATCAAGGTTACCCTGTCCACGGCCCTCAAGCAAAAGCCCCAGGACGAATCCCAGCTGGGCTTTGGCCGCATCTTCACCGATCATATGTTCCTGATGAATTATGAAAAGGGCCGCGGCTGGTACGACCCGCGCATTGTGCCCTACGGCGATTTCTCCATGGATCCCGCCGCCATGGTGTTCCACTACGGCCAGGCCATTTTTGAGGGCACCAAGTGCTACCGCCGACAGGACGGCGGGTTGCAGCTGTTCCGCCCGGAGGAAAACCTGGCCCGTATGTCCCGAAGCGCCGAGCGCATGGCCATGCCCCATCTGGATGAGGAAACCGCCCTGGCCGGCCTGAAAAAACTGGTGGACATTGAAAAGGACTGGGTTCCCCACCAGGACGGCACCAGCCTGTACATCCGCCCCACCATGATCGCTCTGGATGCGCAGCTGGGCGTGCATGCCTCCCACAAGTACCTGTTCTACATTATCCTGTCCCCCGTGGGCGCCTATTATAAGGAAGGCCTCAAGCCCGTGGGCATCTATGTGGAGGATTCCTATGTGCGCGCAGTGCGCGGCGGCGTGGGCTTCACCAAGTGCGCGGGCAACTATGCCGCCTCCATTCTGGCGGGCGACATTGCCGAAAAGAAGGGCTATGCCCAGGTGCTGTGGCTGGACGGCGTGGAGCAGAAGTATGTGGAAGAGGTCGGCTCCATGAACATGATGTTCGCCTATGGCAACAAGATCGTCACCCCCATGCTCAACGGTTCCATCCTTCCCGGCATCACCCGCAAGAGCGTATTGCAGCTGGCCGCCCAGCTGGGCTATGAGGTGGAGGAAAAACGCATTGCCATTGAGGATGTGTTTGAGGACATCAAGGACGGGCGCTGCACCGAGGCCTTCGGCACGGGCACGGCGGCCGTTATTTCTCCGGTGGGCGAACTGTGCTGGAAGGACGAAAAGGTGGTCCTCGGCGACGGCAGCATCGGCCCGGTGGCCCAGAAGCTGTACGACACCCTGACCGGCATCCAGTACGGCCGGCTGCCCGATGAAAACGGCTGGATTGTCAAATTGTAAAAAGCCTGCCCCCGGGCAGGTGAGGAGGTTTCATGCTGAGGGAAAGCAATATGCAGACCCTGACCTGGGTTGACAAAACCATGAGCCTGATGAAGGAACGGCAGCTGGAGGCCTGCGAGGACAGGTTGTCCAGCCTGCCGGACTTCAGCCTGTTCGACGATATCGACGATACCCAGGCGGAAACCTTGTGGGCCTGCAGCTTTGACGCGCAGGAGAATCCCCGGCAGCGCGAGCTGCACACCATTGACGCCCTGAGGGGGATGGTGATGCGCGCGCTGCCCGCCGAGGCGGCGCTATTGTCCGTGGCGGAGCATCAGCTGCTGGAGAGGCTGCTGGCCCTGGAGGGCGAGGCGGAGCTGATGGACGCAGAGGAGTCCGGCGCGGCAGAGGCGCTGGTGCGCCGCCTGTGGTGCACCATCAGCTGGGATGAGGAGGATCGCGCCTACCTGTATCTCCCCCCCGAGCTGCTTCTGCCCCTGCAGGCCATTGTGTCCAGCCAGCCCCACCAGGAGCTGCGGCACGCCGTGTGCCGCTATGACGCCGCGATCCGCGGCCTTCTGTATGTGGGCGGACTGCTTCAGGTGGACGAGGCGCTGCGGCATCTGCTGGACGATCAGCTCAAGGGAACCTACGCCGATCATCCGGCTCTGGGATTGCGCTTTCTGCGCACCTCCTTCGACTATACCTATGACGAGCGGGGCGAGATGCTCCTGCTCCACCCCGGCCTGGCTGAGCCGGAACGACTGCTGCACACCATCAGCGATATTCCCTTCATGACGGCCGCCCTGAGCGAGGATATTCTTGTAGGTGCCGTGAACGGCATGCTCCCCGAAGAGCGCCCTCTGGCTGAGAAGATGTACCGGCTGCTGGCCGGGGCCGTGCGCCCGGAAATCACCCTGGCCGAGGCGGTGGAGGATCTGCTGATGCTGGCCAAGCAGGGCGTGGGGCTTGCGGAAATGAATGAGGTGCTGTCTTCCCTGCTGACCGTGCGCCCCACTGCGGCCATGCTGGAAGGCGTGCGTCAGCTGTATTTGATGACCCCCCGCTGGGGCACCATGCGGTCCGGGGTGGTGCAGTAACATGGCCTGTCACGAATGGACGGTTCCCCCTGCGGCGGAAGGGCAGCGGATTGACGCATGCCTCCGCCGCTTTTTGCCCGAATTGCCCCCGCAGACGGTGCGGGCCTGCTTTCAGCGCCGGGATGTGAAGCTGGACGGA
>CAMDVP010000195.1 GCA_945877525.1 uncultured Clostridia bacterium
ACGAGATTCTTTCCGCCACGGGCATGCCATATGACACTCTGGAGGGTATTATCGGCTGGGATGAAAAACAGACTCCGGTCGGTTCTTTGAAGGAAATGGGCGTTTCCTATCGTCAGGTGGAGCTCACCGAGCAAGGCACGATTGATGTGGATGCGGTGGATCGCGCCATTACGCCGAAAACTCGCCTTGTTATCGCTCAGCGCAGCCGAGGGTATGCATGGCGTCCGTCGCTGATGCCGGAGGCGTTCCGTGCCTTGGCGGACATGCTGCATACCCGCCATCCCGGGGTGAGGCTGATGGTGGACAACTGTTATGGTGAATTCGTCTGCGACCGGGAGCCCAGCCATTATGGCGCGGATATCTGCGTGGGCAGCCTGATTAAGAATCCAGGAGGCGGCCTGGCTCCTACGGGAGGATATATTGTGGGCAAAGCAGATGCCGTTGAGCGGATTTCCTATCGACTCACCGCTCCTGGCATCGGGCTTGAGGTCGGCTCCTACGCAGCCAGCTATCAGCCCTTTTATCAGGGGTTATTCATGGCGCCCCATACTGTGGCGCAAGCACTGAAAACAGCCTGCCTGGCCGCGCAGGTGTTTGAGGACCTTGGCATGGTCACCACGCCCTCGGCTGCATCCCCCCGGGCTGATATTATCCAGGCTATCCAGATGAAGACCCCGGAGCGATTGGTTGCTTTCTGCCAGGGCATTCAGATGGCGTCGCCTATTGACAGCATGGCCCTTCCCGAGCCCTGGGATATGCCAGGCTATCAGGATCAGGTGGTGATGGCCGCAGGGACTTTCGTATCCGGCGCATCCATCGAATTGAGCGCCGACGCGCCCATGCGTGAGCCCTATACTGCCTATTTGCAGGGCGGACTGACCTATACGCACGGACGCATTGCCCTGGGCCAGGCCCTCCAGCGCATGATAGACACTGGCGCCCTGATCCTATAACAAACCGACCGTCGGTCGGTTATGATGCCACCTTTCCAGGCATACATTGCTGCTGGAAAGGTGGTTTTTTCATGGAAAAGCTCCGTCCTGAAGACACTGTTACAAAGGAGATTCGCGTCAAGAGCAGAAAAACTGCGGAACCCCCTCAAATTCAGTGGTGTGAGCTTCCCAAGCCGTGCCGTCGCGAGGAGCTGCTGAAAAACCTGGCCGTGGCCTCCGCACTGGTGCTGTGCACAGTGGCGCTCAGGAGCGGTGCGGTGCCCACAGCCTCCACCATGACAGATGCTGTACTGGCAGCGGCAACAGGCGATACGCTCCTGGATGACAGCCTGGGCAAGCTGTCCTTCGTCAGCGCCATTTTTCCGGAAGCAACGCTTGTTTTCGGAGAAACTGCGACGGAAAGCATGGCGTTGCCCGTCAGCGGAGGATCCGTAGTGCATGCATGGAGCCAGGCTGAACCGTATGTTACCTGGCAAAGCAGCCGCAGCGAGGTCTTTGCGGCCTGCAGCGGCACGGTGATGGGTATTTACCATGGCGATGGTGAAGAACGGCTGGTGCAAATACAAACCGATAGTGGGCTGACCTGCGTGTACGGCTGCCTCGCACAGGTTGCGTTGCAGGAGGGGGATCGGGTGGAAACCGGCGACCTGCTGGGCACGCTGACGGCAGAGCGGCAATGCGCCTTTGAGGTGCGGCGGGACGGGATCAGCGTGGATCCTGCCCTGTACCTTCGCAGCGCCACATGATTGGCCGTCGCAGACTGTTTTCCATTGGCTGCACAGAAATCAGCCTTCACCTTGCCACGGTGCTTTTTGTGCTGTACGCGGTGCTGCTGGGACATGGCGTATGGTTGATGGCTGGTATGGTCTCGATATTGCTACATGAATGTGCCCACGGCGCGACGGCGACGCTGCTGGGCTATCCGCCTGCGTCCATTGAGTTGACCCCTCTGGGGGCGCTCATGCGGCTGGAGGATGAAGCCGCGTTGCCGCCGATCAAACGACTGCTGATCCTTCTGGCCGGTCCGGCAGCAACGCTGCTTCTGTGCTGGTCCGCCCTTGTGTTAACCCGTTGTGGCACGCTGGACAGGTATACGGGGCAGCTGATCTTCATGGCGAATGTTTCCATTCTGCTGGTCAATCTGCTTCCGGCACTGCCATTGGACGGCGGACGTGTGCTGGCGCTGCTGCTCTCATTGTGCCTTTCGGGGGATACGGTGCGCCGCGTGATGCGATGGCTGGGTACGGTGCTCGGGGGTGGGTGCATTGTGCTCAACATTGTTCTTTGCTGGACGGCAGGCGGAGGAAATCTGTCGCTGACCTGCGCTGGCTGCTTTCTCATGTATGCGGCTTCCACAGGCACGGCCACAGCGGCGCTGTCGGAACTGCGCAGCTTTATGGCGCGCAAACTGCGCCTTGAAAAAAGCGGACGGCTTCGCTGCCGGGTTGTGGCGGTGATGGAGCCGCTGCCGCTGCGGTCTGCGGTGAGCTCACTGGCTCCATCGCAGTACACGCTGTTTCTCGTGATTCAGCCGGGCACTATGCGCTGTCTCGGCTATGCCACGGAGGAACAGGTCATATCCCGATATCTGAGCAGTCCGGGCGAGACCTGCGCAACGCTTGCGCTTCACCTCGCGCATGGTCAAAAAGAAGCCAAATATACTGATTGACAGGAGGGTTAGTTGGTGCTATCCTATGTTAGTATTTACTAACTTACGAAGGAAGTGTCGGCTGCTTATGGAGAAGGGAAGCCATGAGCCTCAAAGGGCCAATGTTGCTCAGCTTCAGCCCGGTGAGAGCGGTATTGTTGAATCGGTGGGCGGCGAGGGCGCGCTGCACCGGCATCTGCTGGATATGGGCATCACCCCCGGCGTGCGGGTAACCCTTCAGAAAACGGCGCCCATGGGCGATCCATTGGAAATTCACCTTCGAGGCTATGCCCTGACACTGCGCAAGGACGACGCGGCCAAAATCACCCTGCAAGCCGGAAAGGGGGAGCAGGCATGAGCAAGGCGCGGTACACCTTTGCCCTGGCAGGCAACCAGAACAGTGGGAAAACCACCCTGTTCAATGTGCTCACAGGCTCCAATCAGCATGTGGGCAACTGGCCCGGGGTAACCGTGGAGCAGAAAACCGGCGTGCTGATTCACCACCATCATGGCGGGGATGCTCACTTCGGTCTGCCGGCACTCGGGGGAAAAAAGCGCATGCAGGATGAGGAAAACTCTGATGTAGAGATTGTCGACCTGCCCGGCATCTATTCCCTCAGCCCTTACTCCATGGAGGAAATTGTGTCTCGCAATTTCATCACCCTGGAAAAGCCTGATGTGGTGATTAACATTGTGGACGCCACCAACCTGGAGCGCAACCTGTATCTGACGCTGCAGCTTCTGCAGCTGGGTACCCCCATGGTGATTGCCCTGAACATGATGGACGAGGTGCGCGCCCATGGGGATGTGATTCACCTGGACATTCTGCAGCGGGAGCTGCATGTGCCGGTGGTGGCCATCTGCGCCCGCAAGGGGGAAGGCATTGACGAGCTGGTGCGCCTGTCCATGGATGCGGCGGAGCATCACCGGACGACGCCTCCCCTCGATATCTGCGGCGGCCCGGCCCACAAGGCGCTGCATGCCATGGCTCATCTGATGGAACCCAGGGCCATAGCGGCCGGGCTCACACCACGCTATGCAGCCACCAAACTGCTGGAGGGCGACGAGCCCATGGCGGAACTGCTGAAGCTTTCCGAGGATGAAAAGCACATCATCGAGGAGATTGTCTCCGAGATGGAGGAGGCCGCGGGTATGGAACGCGCCGCGGTGATGGCGGATGTGCGCTACAACTACATCGAGCGGCTGCTGGACAAGGCGGTGGTTCGCAAAAACCCGGACGTTGACCAGCTGTCCGTATCAGATCGGGTGGACAGAGTGCTGACCCATCCGGTGCTTGCTATACCGCTGTTTATCTTTGCCATGCTGATGGTGTTCTACATCACCTTCGGTCCCATCGGCTCGTGGGTATCCGATGGGTTTGAGGGCCTTGTCAACGTGGGTATCGCGGCTATCGGCGCGTGGCTTTCCGGCGCGGGGGTGGCGCAGTGGCTGCAGGCGCTGGTGGTGGACGGTGTGCTGACCGGTGTGGGCAGCGTGCTATCCTTCATGCCCTCCATTGTCATTCTGTTCATGTGTCTGTCTATCCTGGAGGACAGCGGCTACATGGCCCGCGCAGCCTTCCTGATGGACAAACCCCTGCGGAAAATCGGCCTGAACGGACGCAGCTTCATTCCCATGATCATGGGCTTCGGCTGCACGGTACCGGCGGTGATGTCGGCCAGGAGCATGTCCAGCAGACGGGACAGACGCTTTACCATCCTGTTGACGCCCTTTATGTCCTGCGGCGCGAAGGTGCCGGTGTACGCGCTGTTTGCCAAGGCGTTTTTCGATGACAACCTGGTGCTGGTGATGAGCTGCCTGTATCTGGGCGGCATTCTGGTGGCGGTGATTGCAGGCCTAATCCTCAAGAGGGTGCTCTTCCATGGCGACGCAGCCCCCTTCATCATGGAGCTGCCCGCCTACCGTCTGCCGACTCCGCGCAACGTACTTCGCACCATGTGGGACAAGGCAAAGGACTTTATCCAGCGGGCCTTTACGGTGATTTTCCTGGCCACAGTGATCGTATGGTTTCTGCAGTCCTTTACCTTCCGGTTCGAAGCGGCGCAAACCATTCAGGAAAGCATGCTTGGAACCATTGCCGGGCTGATTGCCCCCATCTTCCGCCCATTGGGCTTTGGCACGGTGGAGGCTTCTACAGCGGTACTGACAGGCATCATGGCCAAGGAAAGCGTTGTCAGTACGCTGGCGGTGCTGACGGGCGTGAATATCGAGTCCGGCGCCATGCTTTCAGCGTTGCACGGCATCTTTCCTTCCACGTCGGCAGCTATGGCCTTTCTAACCTTTGTGCTTCTGTACATGCCCTGCGTAGCAGCCTTTGCAGCCATGAAGCGTGAGCTGGAAAGCCGCCGCTGGGCCATTGCAGCGGTGGCTGGACAGACGACAGTCGCCTGGGTATGCGCCTTGATCGTGTACACCCTGGCGCACCTTGCGGGGGTATGACCATGGGCACGTTGCTGACCATCCTTATCGCTGCGGCAGTATTGGGCTATGCGCTGTACCTGCTGGTGCGCATGTTCAGACATCCCGGTGGAAATTGCGGCTGCGGAAACTGCCCCATGGCGGGCGGATGCCACCGTAAGGAGCAACCCTGAAGTCCTTTCCATGGCCCGGAGAAGCGTTTCGTCCCTTTGGGAAAAGCGCATTCATCCGGGCTGTTTCCGTTTGTCGGAAGATATGCCAATCCCTTGACATTGCGCGGCGTTTCCTCTATAATTTAAAGGTGTACGGACAGAAATGGTTTTCCGCCGTGAAAGCGGCGGCAAGGCATAAAAGGAGGTACTTTGATGGACATTCAGGCTCTCCAATCCACGTGCCGCCAAGTGCGGCGCGACATCATCACCATGACCAACAAGGCTGGCGCAGGCCATCCCGGCGGATCGCTTTCCTGCACCGAGGCTCTGGTTGCGCTGTATTTTGATGTGATGAAGGGCATCGATCCCAAGGACGACAAAAACCCGGGACGCGACCGCTTTGTGCTGTCCAAGGGCCATGCGGCCCCTGCGCTGTACGGCACCCTGTGCGAGCGCGGCTACTTTGGCCGCGAGGAATTCGACCGTTTCCGTCAGCTTCATGGCATCCTGCAGGGCCATCCCGACGTGAAAAAATGCCCCGGCGTTGATGCCTCCACGGGCTCTCTGGGCCAGGGCATTTCCATCGCCGTGGGTATGGCGCTGGGTGCAAAGCACACCGGCAACCCCTGCCATGTAT
>CAMDVP010000196.1 GCA_945877525.1 uncultured Clostridia bacterium
ATCCAAATCCTGAAATTTCCGACTGTGCCGCTGGCGCGGAGGCGTACCGCCGGGGAGGATGCGATGGCATCATCTCCCTGGGGGGCGGCAGCGCCATGGACACCGCTAAGGCCGTGAAGGCGTACCTGCTGGCCGCAGACCCTGAGGACGCCATGAACAGCCGCCTGCCCGAAGGGCGGGGGATGCCCCATATCGCCATCCCCGCCACGGCGGGCACGGGCTCGGAGGCCACGGAAACCGCCGTCATGTATGTGGACGGGCAGAAGCTGTCACTGTGCCATCCATCCCTTTTGCCTGAGGGTGTGGTGCTGGACGCGTCGCTGCTGGCGACCCTGCCGGAATACCACAAGAAGGCCTGCGCGCTGGACGCGCTGTGCCAGGGCATTGAGTCCTATTGGGCCCGGGGCGCTACGGAGGACAGCCAGGTGGACGCTTTCCTGGCCATCGCCGGGGTGCTGGACAATCTGCGTGCCTATCTGGCCGGTGACGAGGCGGCTGCGGCGGGCATGCTGGAGGCGGCCTACCGCAGCGGAAAGGCCATTCAGGTCAGCCGTACCACCGCCGCCCATGCCATGAGCTATCAGATTACCAAGCGCCTGGGACTGGCCCATGGCCACGCCTGCATGCTGACCCTGCCCATCCTGTGGGAGGAGATGCTCAACCATGAGGATGCGCTGCCTGTGCTGATGGATCTGGCCCAGAAAATGCGCCTGGGCAGCGAATACATGCCCCCCAGGCTGCTGGCGGGCATGCTCATTGACCTGGGGATGGAGCCGGAAGTGATGCCGGACGAGGCGCTGCTGGACGCGCTGGCCGATTCGGTCAATACGCAGCGGCTGAGCAATCACCCCATGCCGCTGACAAGAAACGAACTGAAGAGCATCTACCGCCGGGCCTTTACCCGCAGGGTGGGGGCCGACCGGCAGGTGTGCATGGATTTGTGGCGGTACTATGGAAACTGAGCGGGCATTGTCCCCCGGCGCGTCGGCGTATGTTCGGGCGATAAACGATTTTATCTTCGTGTCTCATGAGCCTGTGCAGAGCGATCTGATTTTCGTTCCCGGAGCAAGCCATGCGGAGCATGCCCTGAAGGCGGCGGAGCTTTATCGCGCGGGTTATGCGCCCCTTGTGCTGCCCGCGGGGCGCTTCAGCGTGAAGCTGTGGCATTTCAAGGGCGTAAGCGGTGCGGAACGCGCCGACTATCCTGATGAATACGAAACGGAGTGGCACTTTCTGCGGGCGGTGCTTATGCGGGCGGGGGTGCCGGAGCGCGCCATCCTGCGGGAGGATCAGTCCACCTTCACCTGGGAAAATGCGCTGTTTTCCCGCCGGGTGACGGACGCGGCGGGCATTCGGGTGGAGCGGGCGCTGCTGTGCTGCCGGGCCTTTCACGCGCGGCGGGCGCTGACCTATTACCAGACGGCCTTTCCGGAGGCGGACATCCGCGTATGCCCGGCGGTTACCCCGGGGCTGGGGCCGGAGGACTGGTATCTCACGGAAGCGGGCCGCCGGCGGGTGCTGGGCGAGGTAAGCCGCATGGGCGGTCAGGTGGCGGAGGCCGCCGGCATGCTGCTGGACGGCATTCATCCTCATGAGGCATGAAACGACGGGTTTGATACGTTGGATGGAGTGAAAGCAATGACCATGCACGAGGGACACAGGCAGCGGATGCGGGAGCGCTTCCGCCGGGAGGGGCTGGAAGGCTTTGCACCCCATGAGGTACTGGAGCTGCTCCTGTTCTATGGCCGTGCCCGGGGCGATGTGAATCCTCTGGCCCACGAGCTGCTGGACGCCTTCGGCTCGCTCAAGGGCGTGCTGGAGGCAAGGCCGGAGCAGCTGATGGCCGTGAAGGGCGTGGGGGAGGAAACCGCCACGCTGATTTCCCTGATGCTGCCCATATTCCGCCGCTACAACGCCTGCGTGTGCGAGGAGCGCAGGCGCCTGGTCACCCGGGGCGAGGCGCAGAACTATTGCCGGGCCCTCCTGGCCGGGTGGCGCACCGAGCGGTTCTATGTGCTGTGCCTGAGCGTGGACAATCAGCTGCTGGGCCAGCGCCTGGTGGCCGAGGGCACCCTGGCGGAGGTGCCTGCCTATCCCCGGACGGTGGTGGAAACGGCCCTCAACTACAATGCCCACAGCGTGGTGCTGTGCCACAATCATCCCAGCGGCTCCGCGTCGCCCTCGGCAGAGGATGTATCCTCCACCTACCAGCTGCGGGACGTGCTGCACCGCCTGGGCATTCGCCTGCAGGATCACATCATTGTGGCGGGCAATCAGGCGTTCAGCATGCTGCAGAACGGTCTGCTGGAGGACACATACCCCATGCCCATGGAGAATACGGAGCAGGACGAGCTGCTGGTGGCCGACGGCGTGAACCGCATGCCGCCCCGCCGCGGCAGGAAGGCGCAAACGAAAGGATAAAGGATTGCATGAAGAAAAACCATGGGGGAGGCTATCGTCTGCTGATGGGACTGCTGATTCTGGCGCTGATGGGCGTCATTGCCTACCTGAGCGTGGTAGGCATGGTCTGCTGGAAGGAAACCCATGTGCCGGGGACGGAAAGCTATGACGCGATTGTGGTGCTGGGCGCCCAGGTGAAGCCCGACGGTACGCCCTCGGTGCAGCTGCAGTGGCGGCTGGACGCGGCCTTTGAAGCATGGAAGGAAAAGGAATGCCTGATTGTGGTATGCGGCGCGCAGGGGCAAAACGAACCTGACGCGGAGGGCCGCGTGATGAGGGCTTACCTTACGGGGCTCGGCGTACCGGAAAGCCAGGTGCTGGTGGACGACACCTCCTTCAATACCCGGCAGAACCTGGAGAATGCCGCCATGCTGCTTCGGGACAGCGGCGCGAAAACGGTGCTGATTGTGACCAGCGATTATCATCTGCCCCGGGCCATGGCGCTGGCGGAGGATCAGGGGCTGAACGCCACAGGGCTGGGCAGTCCCACCAAGCCGGAATACTGGATCAAGAACCATGCCAGGGAGGCGATCGCCTGGCTGAAATACTGGGCGGAGAAGTATCTCGGCCTGTCGCTGGGGTGAAAGGCATGACGCAGGAACAGCTGGCCGCACGACTGAACGCATGCGGCATTCCCTTCCGTCCGGAGCTTCCCGGGCTGCTTTTGCGCTATCACGCGCTGCTGATGGACTGGAACACCCGCATGGATCTGACCGCCGTGACCGACGAGGATGAGATGGTCGACCGGCACTATGTGGACAGCCTGATGCCCCTGCGGGACGCGTTGCTCCTGCCTGTGGGCGCGCGCCTGATTGATGTGGGTACAGGCGCGGGCTTTCCGGGCATGCCCCTGGCCCTGGCCCGGCCTGACCTGCGGGTAACCCTTCTGGACGCGCAGCAGAAGCGCCTGAATTTCCTTCAGGCGGTGATGGATGAGCTTCATGTGGAAAACGTGACACTGCGCCATGCCCGGGCGGAGGACGGCGCGAAGGATCCCGCGCTGCGGGAGCAATTTGACGTGGCGGCGGCCCGGGCGGTGGCGCCCCTGGCGGTGCTGGCGGAATATCTGCTGCCCTATGTGCGCGTCGGCGGCTGTGCGCTGTGCTGGAAGGGCCCGGCGCTGGAGGAAGAGCTGGAGCAGGGCCGGCGCGCGGCGCATCTGCTGGGAGGACGGGCGGAAGAGGCCATTCCCTGCGGCTTTCCCGGAAGAACTTGGGAGCATCGGCTGCTTCCGATTCGCAAAACGGAAAAAACCGCTCGACAGTATCCGCGAAAAGCCGGCATGCCCTCCAAAGCGCCCCTGGGCACCGGCGGCAAATAAGCCGCCCCTTCGACAGGGCGCGATGCCATCTGTAAAAAAACGACCTGCCTCCGGGGAGAATCATGGCGAACGATTCTTCCGCTCGGGGGCAGGGTTTTTTCTTTGCGGCATGGAACCCAGCAGGGAAGTGCCGCGGCAGGCGCATGCCTCGGCAAAAGGGGGGAAGAGGATGCAGTACGATCCGTATGGTGCGGCGGGCTGCGCGAAGCAGGTGTGCTGGCTGCCGGTGGAGCGGATTTCGCCCAGGCCGTCCCTGGAAGCGGAGGCTGCGGATGGCATGCCGCTTTCGGAGCTGGCCGAATCCATCCGCTATCATGGCCTGATTCAGCCCATCACCGTGCAGCGGGCGCCGGGCGGGCGGTATGTGGTGGTGTCGGGCAACAGGCAGCTGATGGCCTGCCGCATGGCGGGGCTGACGCATGTGGACGCGGTGGTGCTGGCGGGGGTGGCCCAGGAGCAGGACGCCCGTCCTCTGCTGGAGGCGCTGCTGTCCGGCCGCCTGCACTACCTGGAGGAGGCCGAGGCCCTGCGGCGGCTGCAGGACGACTTTGGATTGAGCCGGGAGGAAATTGCCCGATATCTTGGCTGCACCGCCGCCACCGTGGGGCAGAAGCTGCGCCTGACCGAGATGGACGAGGAACTGCGGCGCTTTCTGGTGGAGCACGGCTTGTCCGAGCGCCACGCCCGGGCGCTGATGAAGCTGCCTGACCGCCGGGCCCGCATGGCCATTGCCCGGCAGGCCGTGCGGGAGGGCCTGTGCGTCCGTGATGTGGAGCTGATGGTTTCCAGTGCCCTGGCACGATTGCCCGTGCCGCCTGTGGCTGGCGGGCGAACCATTGCGCTGGTGCGGGATCACCGGCTGTATCTCAACGCCATTCGCGCCATCGTGGCGCAGATGCGGGAAGCGGGCATTGACGCGGTGGCCACCGAGCGCAGTCTGGGCGACAGCGTGGAGCTGACCCTGCGCCTGCCCACCCGCCGCCGACGTACCCAGCGGATCCAACAGACATAATACGAACCTGTGTCGCGATACTCCGCTTGTGCGGTGTTTTTCACCCTGGCCGGGATACGAATGAAAACAAAAGGCGGGAAAGCGGTTAATTCGTCGCTTTCCCGCAGGGGTTACAGGCGCTCCTTCCAATAATCCAGCCTGGGCAGATTCTCTTCGTAATACGCCCTGGCCTGCTTGTCGGTCACACCGGGGATGAAGTGCTGGGACACCAGAAAATCAATGAAGTCATGCAGCGACACATCCGGGAATTTTCCGTCCGCATAGCACCACTGGCAGTAGTGCTGGTTGATGGTATGGTCGGGCTCGCGGCTCATGATGCCGTCCTCCAGGGGCATGCCGCAGCGCTGGCATCGCAGCGTTTCGGGCGAGCCCAGCAGCGTGTTGATGGACACGTCGTAGAGCGCGGAGAGCAGCTTGAGGGTTTCCACGCCGGGGACCGTCTCGCCGGTTTCCCAGCGGGACACGGCCTGCCGGGTGACAAACACCCGAGCGGCCACCTCCTCCTGGGAAAGTCCCTTGCCGCGGCGCAGCAGGGTCAATGCATCCTTGGGTTCCATGATTCGCACCTCCTTGATGCTTCTATGATAGCACAGGCGGCCTTCATGGAAAAGCAACGGGCAATTGCGTTACTCCTTCTGAGGCTCGCCGCCCAGCTTCATGGCGATGAAATAGCCCAGGGCAAAGGTGATCAGGCTGGCCAGAATCACCGTCCACGCCGCGCCGGACATGTCCGTACCCATCAAAATAGCCACGGGAGAGGCCACCACCAGGCCGAGAATGGCACAGTAGGTAAGCATTTTGTGCCTGGCCAGCAGCACCTCGATCAGCTTGGCAATCGCAAAAATACCCACTACAATGCCGATGCCGAAGGGAAGCAGAATGCCCACATTGGTTAGCACGGCGCTCCACTGACCCGCGGCCAGGCTGACAGTCAGCCCCTTGACAGAGGCAATCACCGGCTCATAATA
>CAMDVP010000197.1 GCA_945877525.1 uncultured Clostridia bacterium
CGGGTTGTCAGGGCAGCGCCCTGACCGGGAGTCCAGAGGGCAGCGCCCTCTGGCGTCACCCGACCGTAATTTCCACCACAGAGCAGGCAGGGAGACGAAGCGTACTGCCTTCGATGCCGGTGAAGGGCTGGACGGACAGGGGCGCGCTGGCGAAGTCGTTGTAGGCGTCGAAAGCGCCGTGGAGGATGCGGCCGCGGGCACCGGCAAGGTTCAGGCCGTGGACGGCGAAGGCGGCTTCCTCGCGGTCGCTCAGGTTGGCGACGGTCAGGGTGGTCACGCCGTTCTTCTCGGAGGCGGAGGCGATCACCTGGGGCATATGCCAGTCGCCTTCGCCCACTTCGTCCGACTGAACGAAGCAGTCCAGCTGCCTGCCGCCCTGATGCGCACGGTACAGGTCGAACACATGATAGGTGGGGGTCAGCACCATTTTGTCGCCCTCGGTGAGGATAACGGACTGCAGCACGTTGACAGTCTGGGCCAGGTTGGCCATGACCACGCGGTCGCAGTGGGCCATGAACACATTCAGGGTGATGGCAGCCACCATGGCGTCGCGCATGGTGTTCTGCTGGTAGAGGAAGCCGGGGTTGGTGCCGGGCTCCACGTCATACCATGCGCCCCATTCGTCCACGATCAGGCCTACGCGATGCTCGGGGTCGTAGCGATCCATGATCTGGCTGTGGCGGGTGACCAGTTCCTCCATGCGGGCGGCGCGAACAAGGGTCTTGTAGTAGTCCGCGGTGGTGAAGCCGGTGGCGCTGCCCTTGTGATCCCAGGTATCGCCGCACAGAGTATAATAATGAAGCGTCAGTGCATCCATGAAGCGGCCGGCGTTCTTCATCAGCACCTCGGTCCAGTTGTAGTCGTCCACGTTGGGGCCGCAGGCGATGCGGTACAGCTTGTTGTCGCCATAGTTGCGGCAGTAGGTCTGATAGCGGCGGAACTCATCGGCGTAGTATTCGGGCCGCATGTTGCCGCCGCAGCCCCAGCTTTCGTTGCCCACGCCCCAGAACTTCACGCCCCAGGGATCCTTGCGGCCGTTCGCCCAGCGCTTCTTGACCACGGTGGAGTCGCCCGCGGAGTTGAGGTATTCCACCCATTCGGCCATCTCGCGGATGGTGCCGCTGCCCACGTTGGCGTTGATGTAGGGCTCGCAGCCCAGCTGGTTGCACAGCTCAAGGAACTCGTGGGTGCCGAAGGAGTTGTCCTCCACCACGCCACCCCAGTGGGTGTTCACCATGCGCTTGCGGCCCTCCTGCGGGCCAATGCCGTCCTCCCAGTGATACTCGTCGGCAAAGCAGCCGCCGGGCCAGCGCAAAACCGGCACGCCGATCTTCTTGAGGGCCTGCACCACGTCGGCGCGCATGCCGTTCACATTGGGGATGGGGCTGTCCTTGCCCACAAACAGGCCCTGGTAAATGCAGCGCCCCAGGTGCTCGGAGAAGTGACCGAAGATGTTCTTGCTGATGGTGCCGCGGCTTCGGGCGGGGTTGATAAAGATGCTCTGCATGCTGGTATCTCCTTTTCTTTTTTGATGATGATAAGGCTTACGCCTTGCGAACCCAGACGGTCATTTCACCCTTGCCCCGGTTACCCCAGGCATAGTAGGGGACAAAGGTCAGCGTGGCGGGAGACTGAATGGGCGCGCCGTCGTCGTAGAGCGCCGCACTGGTGGTTTCCCGCAGGCCCTGGCAGGTGATGACGTTCACGCCGCACAGCAATTCGGGATCGAAGCGGACGGTGCTGCTGCCGCAGCGGACGGACAGGTTCCACAATTCGGGGCCGTTGTCCTTTTCCTCCAGGCAGTAGACCAGCGGCCCGCAGGTGACGGCCACCTTGCCCACATAGTTGGGGGTGTGCTGGCTGGCGTGCATGAAGCGAACCTCCATGGGGAAGTCCAGGGTGACGGCGTCCCCGGAAACGAAGGCACGCTCCAGCAGGGCGTAGCCGTTTTCCACAGGAAGGGAAACGGTTTCACCGTTCAGGGTGATGGTATGCTCCCTGGCCCAGCCGGGAACGCGCAGGGCCAGACGATGTGCGCCGGGCTTGACGGAGCGCACCGTCAGGGTGACGCGGCCGTCCCAGGGGAAGCCGGATTCCATATCCAGGGTGATATCCTGCGCGTTCAGCGTGGAGGATACATACTGGTCGATGTACAGCGTGCCGTCGCCCTGGGCGCACAGGTACTGTCCCAGCCCGGTGAGGGTGCGCAGCACGTTGGGCGGGCAGCAGGCGCAGCCGAACCAGCCCTGGCGCTCGTCGTCAATCTGCATGTCCTGGCGATGCTCGCAGCGCTGGGGCCATACCTCCAGCGGATTCATGTAGAAGTATTTCGTGCCGTCCAGCGACACGCCGGAGAGAATGCCGTTGTACAGCGCGCGCTCTACCACGTCGCCATAGCGGCCGTTGGGACGGACGCGGCCCATGCGCACCGCCGTCATGATGAGGGAGATGGATGCGCAGGTTTCGTTGTAGCAGCGTTCCGGGGGCAGGTCGTAGTCGATGGTGAAGGCCTCGCCCACATGGGTGGCGCCCACGCCGCCGGTGATGTACATCTGCCTGTCAACGATGTTGTCCAGCACCCGGGAGGCGGCGTCTACCAGGGTATGGTCGCCGCTTCGGCCGCCCACCTCCGTCATGCCGGCCAGCAGGTATCCCTGGCGCACCGCGTGGCCCACCGCCACGGTTTGCTCGCGGACGGGCACATGGGCCTGGTGATACATGAAGGTTGGCAGATGATCCCAGCCCATTTCAGGCTTGCCGCCCCGGGCGTAGGCCTCCTGGGCGAAGTAGTTGGGCGTCTGTCCCCGGGCGTCCAGGAAATAGGCCGCCAGGCGCAGGTAACGCTCGCAGCCGGTGGCTTCGTACAGCCGGGCCAGGCCCAACTCAACCTCCTCATGGCCGGGGCAGCCGTGCTTCTGGCTTTCGCCGGGGCCGAACTCGCGGTCCAGGCAGTCGGCAAAGCGGCAGGCGATGTCCAGCAGGGCCCTTTTGCCCGTGGCGGCATAATAGGCCGCGGCGGCCTCGAACATGTGGCCCGCCACATACAACTCGTGATTGTCCCGCAGGTTGGTGAAGCGTTTGTCCAGGCCGTTGAGGATATAGTAGGTGTCCAGATAGCCGTCGCTCTGCTGAGCCTTGCCGGCCAGGTCGATCACCTCGTCGGCCTCGGCCTCCAGGGCGGGGTCAGGATGGGTGGCCAGGGAGTAGGCTACGCCCTCCACCCATTTCCACAAATCGCTGTCCTGAAAGCAGAAGCCGTGGAATTCTCCCTTTTCAAGGCCTGCGGCAATGCGGAAGTTCTCCACGCAATGGCTTGGAGCCACGCCGGGAATCCGATCGTTGAGGGCGTTCCACATGTAAGGAATGGCGGTGTCGCGCGCCATGGCGATTCGGGAGGAAAAAAACGCGTCGTGAATATCGATGCTTTTTAGGGACAGGGGCTGGAGCATGGGGATGATACCTCCTTGATTTTGCCTGATGACAGCATTATAGCATGGCTTGCGGCGCGGGAAAAGATAGGAAATGACGGATGAGAGGAAAAAATGTCGCGGGCATTGAAGGATAGGGAGGAAGATGGTATAATGCCGGTACAGACTGCCGAGGAGGATGAATCGAATGAGAGCCTTTACCCCGCCCATGGGCTGGAACAGCTGGGACTGCTATGGCGCCGCGGTGAATGAGGAAACCGTGCGCCGCAATGCCGACTACATGGCCGCGCATCTGAAGGAATACGGCTGGGAGTATGTGGTGGTGGACATCCAGTGGTATCAGCCAACTGCTTCCACCCACGAATACGAGCCCTTTGCGCCCCTGTGCATGGACGAGTACGGCCGCCTGCTGCCGGCGGAAAACCGCTTTCCCAGCGCGAAGGGCGGCGCAGGCTTCGGCCCCCTGGCGGACTATGTGCACAGCCTGGGGCTGAAATTCGGCATTCACATCATGCGCGGCCTGCCCCGCATGGCGGCGCACCGGAAGCTCCCGATCCTGGGTGCGGACAAAACCTGCGCCGACGTGGCTGCCCCCAACTCCATCTGCGCCTGGAATCCCGACATGTACGGTCTCAAGTGCGACCTTCCCGAGGCACGGGCCTATTACGACAGCATCTTCCGCCTGTATGCCTCCTGGGGGGTGGATTTCGTCAAGTGCGACGACATCGCCCGGGAATATCCCCGCTGCCGCCGGGAAATCGAAGTCATCTCCGACGCCTGCCGCGACTGCGGACGGGACATCGTGCTGAGCCTGTCTCCCGGCCCCGCGCCGGTGGAGCAGGCGGAGCATCTCAAGACGTATGCCAACATGTGGCGCATTACCGACGACTTCTGGGACGAGTGGCGGCTGCTCAAGGGCATGTTTGAGCGGGCGGAGAAGTGGTGCATCCATGCCGGCCCCGGCCACTGGCCCGACGCCGACATGCTGCCCCTGGGCGCGCTGCGGCAGGACTACGACCCCAACGATTGGACGAATTTTACCCGTGAGGAGCAGCGCACCATGATGACGCTGTGGTGCATGATGCGCTCGCCCCTGATGATCGGCGCGGAGATGACCAAGCTGGACGGCTTCACCCTGGGGCTTCTGACCAACAGGGCCGTGCTGGACATGGAGACAAAGACCTGGTGCGCCCATCCGCTGTATACCACGGAGGAGAAGGCGGCGTGGATTGCCCCGCGCAAGGACGGGCAGGGCGTATATGTGGCGCTGTTCAACCTCAGCGACGAAAAGCGCACCATGAGCCTGAGCGCTGAAGAAGCCGGGTTGACGGGCATTGCCTATGCCCGGGAGCTGTGGACGGACAGCGTGACCATGGCGCTGACGGCGGAGCTGGCCCCCCACGATGCGGCGGTGTGGCTGGTGCGGGAGGCATAAGGCCATGGCGGACACGCACCTGACGGGCAGGCGTTTTGCCTGCCTGGGGGACAGCATCACCAGCGACCAGGTGACCGGCATCGGCACCCTGGTGGCGCAAAAGCTCGGCATGACGCTGACGGGCAACTTTGCCTGTGGCTACGCAACCTGCTCGGACTGGCATGAAGGGAAGAAGAACATCACGCCGGCCACGCTTGCTGTGCCTCCCAATACCAACACCCCCGACAATGTGCTTTCCAACCAGGTGCGCCGCCTGCTGGCCGCTGCCGCACCCCTGGGGAAAACGGTGCGCTGGCGGCATCCGGCACAGGGCGAATACTTTCTTGACCCGGCTGTGGGGCTGGGCCTGGGCGGAAAGGCCCCGGAGGTCATCTACATCGCCATCTCCACCAATGACGGCAACAACCCCTGCAACGCCGTGACGGATGACGCGGAAACCGTGCTGGCTGAGCCTTACGGTGCGCTTGACCGCACAAGCATTGCTTCGGCCCTTCGGTGGGCGGTGGAAACGCTGCAGTGCGCCTTTCCCTATGCACAGCTGTTTGTAGCAACGCCGCTGCAAACCTGGACGGATCAGCCCTGGATGAGCTATGAAAGCACCCGGCTGAAGCGGGACGTCATTGTCCGCGTATGCCGGGAGATGGGTGTGAAGGTGATTGACAGCTTCTATGAGAGCGGCTTTTCCCGCCTGATTGCCAGGGAGCACGGCGAGGTGCATCCCGACGAGGGCTGGAAGGAGAACATTGCTGCCTTCGTGGCGGCACAGATTCTTGCAAAATGCTGATATATTCCCGGAAAGGAACGGCCGGATGAACTGGGCCGTTCTCAGAGTGTCAAAAAAGTGGCTGCGGCCACTTTTTTGAGAAGGAGGATCGCTGTCTTCGG
>CAMDVP010000198.1 GCA_945877525.1 uncultured Clostridia bacterium
CGTCTGCTGGAGCAGCTGAAGCGCCGCCGCCTGGAATTGCAGGAGGAGGCCCAGGCCCGCAAGCTGCGCATGAGAAAGCGTGCGGAGCAGCTGGACAAAAAGATTCGCGCAGAGGTGGGAAGACTGAAGGAAAAGACTGAAAAGCATCAGGAATGAACATGGAAGCTGCCGTCTTTCCGGGCATCCGGCTCCTTTTCGGCCTGAAAATGGAATTGTTCAAAAAAACGTGCAGATTTGTTCACACTCCGTTTAGAATTTTTCGATACAATGCAACATGGTACTTCGCAGGGACAGGAAGGAGCATGGCCATATGTCTTTTTGGGGTAAAATCAAGGCGGCGCTGATGCAGTTTATGTCCGGGCGCAACGGTATGGACAACCTGGGGCTGGCGGCGCTATGGGGCGGACTGATTCTCAGCCTGCTGGATACTTTTTTTGGTACGGGGCTGATTTCCCTGCTGGGCATGGCGCTGTATATTTATGCCGTGTTCCGGCTGTTTTCCCGCAATACCGCCAAGCGCGCCGAGGAAAACCGGCGTTATGTTACGGCGGTGGCCGGAACGAAAACGAGGGTCAGGCAGTTCTTCCTTCGGATCAAAAACAGCCGACAGTACAAGTATTTCAAGTGTCCCCAATGCAAGGTGCTGATTCGCCTGGAAAGGGGATGCGGGCAGAAGCATCTGCGCTGCCCCAAATGTCACCATGAGTTTGACCAGAAGGCATAAGGTGGAGGGAAGACCGTGTTTGGCTATGTTCGTGCCAATCTGAACGACCTGTCGGAGCAGGAAAAAGCTCGATACCGCGCCTTCTATTGCGGACTGTGCCAGTCCCTGGGCGAGCGTCACGGCCAGCGCGGACGCATGGCGCTTTCCTTCGACATGACGTTTCTGACCATGTTCCTGGGTTCGCTGTACGAGCCGGAGGAAAGGTCGGGGGAGATGCGCTGCGTTCCCCATCCTGCCCGGCCCCACCCCTTTGTACGGACGGAAATCACGGACTACGCGGCTGATATGACTGTGGCGCTATCCTATTACAAGTGTCTTGATGACTGGCAGGACGACCGCAAGCCTGCGGCCAAGGCCGGAGCTGATCTGCTGGCGCGGCGCTATGATGTGGTGAAGGAGCGCTGGCCCATGCAGACGGCGGCGATCGAAGCATCCCTGCAGGAGCTGTCCGAAGTGGAGAAACGCCGGGACGAATCACCGGATGCGGCGGCAGGGGCCTTTGGCAGGCTGATGGGCGGACTGTTCGTGATGAAGGACGACTACTGGCGGGGGGCATTGCGGGCCTTCGGCACATCCCTGGGACGGTTCATTTATCTTTCTGACGCGGCCTGCGACTATGACAAGGACAAAAAGTCCGGCAGCTATAATCCTGTGGTGCTGATGGGCCGCGCGCCGGAGGACATGCGCGATGTGCTCATGCAGACCCTGGGCGCGGCTTCCACGGCATTTGAGTCCATGCCCATGCTGCGGGACGAGCATATCCTGCGCAACGTGCTGTACTCCGGCGTCTGGCAGACCTACAACGAATCCATGGAAAAACGGAAGGATGGGGAAAAGCGTGGTTGACGATCCCTACAAGGTGCTGGGCGTATCGCCGGGCGCAACCCAGGATGAGATCAAGCGGGCCTACCGCAAAAAAGCCAAGGAGTGCCACCCTGACCTGCACCCCAACGACCCCAATGCCGAGCGGCGCATGAACGAGGTTAACGAGGCCTACGACATGCTGATGAACCCGGACAAATATGCTCAGCGCCGCGCCCAGGAGCAGGCGCGCCAGCAGCAAAGCCAGGGCTATGGCGGCTATGGAAGCCAGGGCTACGGGCAGCAGGGCTATGGAAATCAGGGCTACGGCGGCCAGCAGCAACGCACTTACCAGGGCGCGGGCGGGTGGAGCAGCGACTTCGGCGGCTTTGGATTTGACGATTTCTTTGGCTTTGGCGGCAGTTACGGCCAGGTGCAGCCTCCCCAGGAGCAGCCCGGCGACGGCCCGCAGATCCGCCAGGTAATTGCGGATATCCGGCAGGGGCAGTATCAGGCGGCGGTGATGCGGCTGCAGAATATCCCCTCCACAGGCCGTAACGCCCGCTGGTATTACCTCAGCGGCGTGGCCAATCAGGGCGCGGGCAATACCATTACCGCCCAGGAGCACATGCAACGCGCCGTGCAGATGGATCCCAACAACCAGCTGTATCATGCGCTTTTGCAGCAGTACCGTCAGGCCGGACAGACCTATGAGCGGAACGGCCAGGGCTTCAACATGGGCGCCATGGATCCCAGCCGCCTGTGCATGAGCCTGTGCGCGCTGCAATTCCTCTGCACCTTCTGCAGGTGCTGCTGAGAGACAAAAGGAGTTTATTATTATGAGCAAAACCATCGGTATTGACCTGGGTACCACCAACAGCTGCGTGGCTGTGGTGGAGGGCGGCGTGGCCACCATTATTCCCAATGACAAGGGCGAGCGCACCACACCCTCGGTAGTGGCCTTCACGGAAAGCGGCGAGCGACTGGTGGGCAGCGCAGCCAGGAGGCAGGCGGCGGTGAATGCCGACCGAACCATTTCCTCCGTCAAGCGGCATATGGGTACAGACTGGCGCAAGACTATCGGAGGCAAGAGTTACACGCCCCAGGAAATCAGCGCCATGATCCTGCGCAAGCTGCGGGAGGACGCAGAGAACTATCTGGGCGAAAAGGTCACCGACGCGGTGATTACCGTGCCCGCCTATTTCAACGATATTCAGCGCCAGGCCACCAAGGACGCGGGGCGTATTGCCGGGCTGAACGTGAAGCGCATTATCAACGAGCCCACCAGCGCTGCCCTGGCCTACGGACTCAACAACGGCGCGGCCCAGAAAATCATGGTCTATGACCTGGGCGGGGGCACCTTCGACGTATCCATTATCGAGATTGGCGACAGCGTGATCGAGGTGCTGGCCACTGCGGGTGACAATCACCTGGGCGGCGACGATTTTGACGAGCGGGTATGCCGGTGGATGGTGGAGGAATTCAAACGGCAAAGCCATGTGGATCTATCCCGCGATCCTACCGCCATGGTACGCGTTCGCGAAGCGGCGGAGCAGGCCAAGAAGGAGCTTTCCGGAACGGAAAATGCGCAGATCAGCCTGCCCTTCATCGCCCAGGCGGGCGGCACGCCGGTGCATCTGGACATGACGCTGACGAGGACGAAGTTCAACGAGCTGACCCGCGATCTGGTGGACCGCACCGAAGGGCCTGTTCGCAGTGCGCTGAGCGACGCGGGCATTGCCGCCTCCGAGCTGGGCCGTGTGCTGCTGGTGGGCGGCTCCACCCGCATTCCCGCCGTGCAGGATAAGGTACGCGCCCTGACAGGCAAGGGGCCCAGCCGCTCCATCAATCCCGATGAGTGCGTGGCACAGGGTGCGGCCATCCAGGGGGACACGCTGAACGAGAATACCTCCCTGAGCCAGTCCACGGGTATTCTGCTGCTGGATGTGACGCCGCTGTCCCTGTCCATCGAAACGGTGGGCGGCGTGGCGACCCGTCTGGTGGAGCGCAATTCCACCCTGCCGGTGCATTACAGCCAGGTATTCACCACCGCCGCGCCCTTCCAGTCCAGCGTGGAAATCCATGTTCTCCAGGGCGAACGCCCCATGGCCAAGGATAACAAGACCATTGGCAAGTTCAAGCTGAAGGGTATCAAGAAGGCCATGGCAGGCGTGCCGAAAATAGAAGTGACCTTCGACATCGACACCAACGGCATCCTGAAGGTTTCCGCAAGGGATCAGGACACCGGCATGGCCCAGTCCATCACCATTACCGCCAATGAGAAGATGTCCGAGGAGGAAATCCAGCAGGCCATCCGCGATGCGGAGACGTATGCCTCTCAGGACGGGCTGCGCAGGGAAGTGATGGAAACCGTTAACGAAGCCCAGCATCTGCTGACCCAGGCGGAAAGCGCCCTCAGCCAGGCTGGCAAGCAGCTGGACAAGGAGGAAAAGAAGCGGGTGAAGGCTGACTGCTCCGCCCTGAGCAAGCTGCTGATGAAGTCCAAGCCTGAGAAGATGGGAGAGGGTGACCTGGCTGCCGTTCGTGGAGCCATGGATAATCTGCGTCAGAGCGCCGCGCACCTGCTGTCCATGACAGGGACGCAGGGATAATCCGCCGGTTTACAAACAGACGCTCCCGTGCTACAATAAGGTGTGCCGCCGCGTGCGACACGCCTATTTTGTTTGATTTGGGGGACGATTGACGATGGCCACTCCTTCCGAAAAGGATATCGCCCGGGTGAAGGCCCTGGGCTTTCTGCATAACCGCGGAACGGATACCTTCTCCGCCCGCGCAGTGAGCAAAAACGGTACTATGACCGCTGAGCAGCTGGCTAATCTGGCTGAGTGCGCGAAGAAATACGGCTCCGGCAAGGTTTGCTTTACCTCCCGTCTGCAGGTGGAAATGCCCGGCATTCACCTGGAGGACGTGGAAAACGTGCAGAAGCATGTGGCCCAGGTAGGGCTGATGATCGGCGGTACCGGCGCGAAAATCCGCCCGCTGACGGCCTGTAAGGGCACCACCTGCGTTTATGGCAACGCCGATACCCAGGGCATTTGCGCCGAACTGTACGACACCTTCTTTACGGGCTGGGCAGATGTGAAGCTGCCCCATAAGTTCAAGATTGCCGTGGGCGGCTGCCCCAACAGCTGCATGAAGCCCTCCCTGAATGACTTTGGCATCGAGGCCCACCGCCTGCCCGTGTACGACATGGACAAGTGCCGGGGCTGTAAAAAGTGCTTCATCGGCGCGAAGTGTCCCATGCACGCCATTTCCGTTCAGGACGGCAAGATGCATGTGGACGAAAGCCTTTGCACCAAGTGCGGCGTGTGCATTGAAAAATGCCCCTTCGGTGTGACCGAGCCGGTGACCAAGCCCGTATTTGCCATTTATGTGGGCGGCACCTGGGGCAAGCATACCCGCATGGGCACAAGACTGAACCGCTTCTATGAGCGGGAAGAGCTGGAAACCATGGTGGAAAAGGTGCTGCTTTGGTTCAAGGACAACGCCTATCAGAAGGAGCGTCTTGGTGCGGCCATCGACCGGGTGGGCGTGGAGGCTTTCCAGGCGGCGATGGAATCCGACGAGCTATTGCGGCGCAAGGAGGAAATCCTTGCTGCGCCCGTCAAGGAGCGTCCCTGATGCGGCGTGTGGTATGTCTTTTGCTGATGCTTCTTGTGTGCGCATCGGCCTGTGCGGAAGCGCCTGATTCCTTAGAAGCGCAGCCGCTTCGGGTGGTTAGCCTGTATGGTTCCTATGCGGAAGCATGGCAGCTGGCTGGTGGCACGCTGGTGGGCGTGACGGAGGATGCCGTGACCGAGCGGGGGATGGAGCTGGGCGAGAACATCCAGATCATTGGCACAGTGAAGGAGCCGAACCTGGAATTGGTCATCGCCCTGGAACCTGACCTGGTGCTGCTGTCTGCGGACATCGCCTCCCATGCTGCGGCGGCGCAGACCCTGACGGCGGCAGGCATTCCCTGCTGCATTTCCCAGGTGGATTCCTTTGCAGACTTCGCTGAGATGATGGACGAATTCACCCTGCTGACCGGACGGCGGGACGTCTACGACAGTCTGATTCCGCCTATGCAGGCGCAGATTGATGAGATCATTGCGAAGGCCGCGGCGCAGGGGCATCCGACGGTGCTGCTGCTGCGGGCGTTTTCAACAGGGGTCAAGGTGAAAGGCCGGG
>CAMDVP010000199.1 GCA_945877525.1 uncultured Clostridia bacterium
TAGAGGGGCAGCGCGTCCTCCAGCTTGCCAGCTTGATACAGCTTTTCCGCCGCCCGGTAGGTCAGCTCCAGCTGAATCGCCACAGCCTTGTCATCTGCAGCCTTGTACCCGGATGCCTGTTGATAAAGGGCCAGCGCGTCCTCCAGCTTGCCAGCCTGATACAGCTTCTCCGCCGCCTGATAGTCCAGCTCCAGCTGAATCGCCGCGGCCTTGTCGGCTGCTTCGGCATAATCCCCGGCCTCGCGGTAGGCCTGCACAGCCCGCTCCATGTCGCCAGCCTGTTCATAGCGCTGCCCTAACTCGCACAGCCGCTGGGCTGCATTGCCGCTGTCCGGCACCCGCGCGAACACGGCTTCCGCCTGCTCGTACTGCTGCGTGGCGTAGTAGTATTCGCCAATGGCGAGGATTTGCGCCTGCGTATCGCCATACACCCCGGCCTGCCAGAGCCAGTCCAGCGCACCGGCGTAGTCCGCGGCGGTCAGCTTCGCCATGCCCGCCTGATAGGCCATTTCCCGTTGCTTGTCCGTTTCACCGGCCAAGCCATACTGGGCGAAGGCCCGCTCATAGTCGCCCTGTGCCGCATAGCCCTGCGCGGCGGCAAGGGCAAACTGCCTGCTGCACTCGCTGGCCTGCGCCGCACTGTCGAGATAGTTGCCCGCGGCCGTGAACCAATCGAGTGCGGCGGCATAATCTCTCTCCGCCATAGCCGCCATGCCCAGATGATAACGGCAGTCGCTCATCAGCACATCGCTGTCACTGTAGCCGGAAAGCCCCGCATATGTGAAGAATTTCAGCGCGGATGCGTACTTGCCCTCCTCATACAGGGCCCTTGCCGGGCGATAATCACACTCCCGGGCTTTGGCCCGGCTGTCGCCATAATCACCCAGCGCAAGATAGCCCGCTTTAGCTTCGGCATAGCTGCCCGCCTCCAGCTGCTCATCTGCCGCCGCATAGGCTGCAACCAGTGCCCGCTCCGCGCTGTCGCTGTAATCGCCCAGCGCGGCGAAGCGCTGCGCAGCATCGGCGTAGTCGCCCTTAAGCATGGCGGCATCGGCAGCGGCGTAGCGGGCCGCATTGGCGCGCTCCGGCGCATCGGAGAAATTGCCCATGGAGGCATAGATTTCCGCGGCCTTGTCGTATTCACCCCGGCTGTGGAGCTGCCCGCCCCAGGCATAGGTATCCATGGCCAGCTTCATGGAGGCGTCCTTGTAGGCACCCACCTGGGCGAAGGCCGCCACGGAGGTCTCGTAGTCCTGCGCGGCGGATGCGCTCACGCCGGTCTGATAGACGGCCTCCGTGAGGTCGGGATGATCGGGGTCGCCGTTGAGGATAGCCAGCGCATCGGCATACATGCCCTGCTCCCGCGCCGTCACCGCCAGCTGGAAGCGCTGCTCCCGGCTGTCCTTGTAATCCATGATTCTTTCGTACTGCTGCGCGGCAAGGCTGTATTCGCCCCGGGCGGTCAGCTGTGCGGCATACCTGTATATGGCTTCTCTGGCCTTGTCCATGTCGCCCAGCAGGGCGTAGGCTTCGGCGGCCTCGGCGTAGCTTTCCCCGTCAAACAGCGCATCGGCGTTATCCACCAGGCACTGCCCGGCCTTCGCCTGAGCATCGGCATAGCTGCCAAGCGCCAGAAACTGCGCATGGGCGCTGCCATAATCGCCAGAGGTACGGGCTGCTTCCGCGGCATCGTAGGCGGCAGCATAATCAGCCGCATGGGGTTGGTACGCTTTGTCAAGGGTCGCGTAGATTTCATAGGCTCCAGCGAGGTCGCCGCCATCAAACAGCCGGTCAGCACCGGCCTGCACCGCAAGGGTACGGCTGTCCCGGTACCCGCCGAGGGTGTTGTACAGGGCAATGGCTTCGTCGTAGCTGCCGGATGACGCCAGCATACCGGCTTTGCGGTAGCCGCACTCATTGACCTGCATTGCGCTGTCACGGTATTCTCCCAGCGCCGCGAAGGCAGCGGAGGCATCCTCGTAGGAGCCGTCCTCCAGCAGGGCAGTGGCGGCATCGTACATGGCGGCGTAATCGCCGCTGTGGGTTTGGTAGCCCTCGGGTAGTACCGCATAGGCTAACCACGCTTCCGCATAGTTGCCTGCTGCGTACAGCGCTTCCGCTTTCAGCTGCGCCACAAGCATCCGGCTGTCCCGGTATTCGCCCAGTTCCTCATACAGTGCAATGGCTCCATCATAATCAGCAGACGCAGCCAGGGACGCGGCCTTGCGGTAGACAGCCTCGTTGAGCTGCGCCTCGCTGTCGCCATAGGGTTGCAGATGAGCAAAGGCTGCCATGGCTTCGTCGTAGCTGCCAGCGTCCATCAGCGCAACGGCCTCGTTATACATGGCGAGGAAATCATCCGCATGGTCCTGATAAGCCTCCGGCAGATCAGCATACAAGGCCAGGGAGGTGGCCAGCTCGCCCGTCTCATAGGCCCGGTTCGCCTGTGCCTGCCGAATGCGATATTCGCTGTCGGCGTAACCGTCCAGCGCCAGGAAGTTCTGGATGGCTGCATCATACTGTCCGGCCTGCATGGCCTGTACAGCCTGATTGTACTGCTGCCTGGGCAGCACGACCTTCGTCACCACCAGGAATGCAGCGATACAAACCACCGCCGCGGCTGTCAGCAGGATGACGATTTTTCGGGTTTTCGCAGCCTTGGCATCCGCTTCACGGCGAGCAATTTCGTCCTGCCGGCGCTTTAGCTCCGCAGCGATGCGCTCCTTCTCCTTGCGTTCGGCTTCTTCCCGGGCATGGCGCAGCGCATCCTGCCTCGCCTGCTCGGCCCGCGCCTCAACCAGCTCCGCCTGGTGCTGGCTTTCCAGCTGGTCGCAGCGCACGGCGGTGGAACGGCTGTCCCGGTAATCGCCCAGGGCGCGGAAGGCCGCTGCCGCCTGCCCATACTGCTGCTTTGTCATGAGGGCATTGGCCTGATCATAGGCTGCGGAGCGAAGGGATTCCAGCTTCTCGTCGCACCGGCGGAGACCGTCACTGGCGCCCTGATAATCACCCAACGCGGTGATGCGGGCCTTTACCTTTTCGGCAGCCTCCACCGTGTTGGCAGTTTTCAACTGATCCAGGGCGGCAGCATACTCGGCGGCCTGCTGCTTTTGCCGGTTCTTCTGGATGATGGCCGCATTCCAGCTCGTCAACTCCGCTTTCAGCGCCTCGTCGGCAAAGCGCAACGCCTTCTGGTAATGGCCGTTAAGATCAAGGGGCTTGGGCTGCCCTGGCAGGTCGGCTTCACGGCGTACATGCAGCTCGGCCATCAGCTTGCCCAGATAGGCACGGGCATTTTGGAAATCCAGGTTCAGCGCCTGCTCGCAGAACTCGTCCGCCTTGTCCCACTCGCCGTCCTCCAGCGCCATGAAGGCCCGCCCCAGCAGGGACTGCACGTTGGCCGCTGTGCCGTCACCCTGCATCACCACGGTCGGCGCGGCCTGCGGAGCTTCCGGCTTCGCCAGCTTTCGGATGCCATGGATCAGGTCCTGCATGAAGCCCAGCTTGCTCATGTCCTGCGCCTGCAGGTGGCTGAATTCCTCCGGCAGGTCGTAGGGATCCATGTCCTTGTAGGCGGGGACGAGGGTCTTGTTCGCCCCGGCCTTGATCAGCGCCAGATAGCGGCTCCACTCGTTCTTCACCCACACGGCGCTGAAATACTCCGGCCGGGTACCCAGCACCACCATGACCTTGGCGGAGTTCAGCGCGGCGAAAATGTACGGCTCGTACTGCTGGCCCAGCTTGTCCTCCAGGGTGATGCGGCTGAAGAATACCTTGAAGCCCTCCCGGGTCAGCTGGTGGTACAGGTCGTTGGCCAACACGCTGTCGGGGGTGCGCTTACCCTCTGCGTCCGTTTCCTTGTAGCAGATGAACACATCGAAGGGCTTTTCCTTCCGGGATATGTCCAGGATGCCCTTCTGGATATTGTCGATAGCCCTGGCCTCAGTTTCGTAGATGCCCTTCTGCACGCTGTCGGCATACTCCAGGGCTGACTTGTAGTCCGCGTCCGCCAGGATAGAGGTAAACTGCGCCCTGTTGACGGTGGGAATGCGCTTGCCGGTGGCGGGATCCTCCACATACTCGATGCCGTAGCGGCACAGCACCAGCGACCAGTATGCCTCGGCGTCGGTGCGGTCATCCTGCAGAATCTGCTCAAAGATGCCCATGGCCTTGTCATACTCATTGTTTCTGCGGAAGTGGTTGGCGCGGTCGTAGAGGTTCAGACGGCGCTCGCTGTCCAGCTTCGGGATGGTCTGCATGGTGCCGCAGAACTCGCACTCGCAAGCGGTAGCGTTTTCCGCGGGGTGCAGATCCCCGCCGCACATTTTGCACTTGATGATCATGCTCTATCCTCCATCATGGGCTTACTTGCCCACCTTGGCCAGCGTCTTCCGCTGCTCCATCAGAGCCTTGGCTTTTGCGATATTCGCCGCGTCCGCATAGCTGCTCAGGGTTTCCAGCATCTGCGCGATCTCGCCATCCATGGCCGTAGGCGTGGGATCGGCATAGCGGATATTCTCCGCCAGCTTTCTGATGTCAGGGTGGCCAGTCTCGGCAGCCACCTGACTGGCCCGGGCACGGATGGCCTTCCACGCAGAGGTATTGCCGGTAACCTTCACTTCTGCGGCCGTCACAGCCTCCCAGGCGGCATCCTTCACCGTCAGACAAACGGCAGTCCATGCGAATACCGCCACCTCTGCCAGCGCCGCCGCCCACACGGAGCACAGAGCCGCAAGGCCCATCAGCGCAAAGCCCACGATAATCTGCACGATAAGCGCCGTATAGCCCACCTTGAAGATTGGCCAGCCCAGCAGCTTGCTCTCCAGCTTGTTATCCTTGCGGAATGCGCGTACAAACGCCAGCGCACACACGCCAAACATGGCCGCTGTGCAGCCCAGCGCCACCCAATAAGCAACCGTCCTGGCAAAGGGAATCACAAGGGCCAGCACCAGTACCACCGCCAGGGCCACGCTCCACAGAACCCACGCATGCTTCGTCAGCTTCATCTTTGGTGTCCTCCTTATTCAGGCCGTTTGGTACCGCATTCGGGACAGAACTTCGCCGTGAGGTTCTTATTGCCGCAGGGGCAGTCCCAGGTGGCAGGTTCAGGCTTCCTTGCGCCGCAGTTGGGGCAGAATTTGCTGGTGATGTTGCATTCCCCGCAGGCACAGTTCCAGCTGGCCGGCACAGTAGGCTCGGGACGCTTCGCACCGCACTCGGGACAGAACCTGCTCATAATGTTCTTCTGCCCGCAGGCGCAGTCCCAGCCGGTCACAACGGCAGCCTGCTGCATGGTGGCGGATGCCTGGCCGACCACCGGACTGATGGCGTCCTTCGTCATGCCGATGACGCTGCCCATGGCCCCAAGGCCCACGCCCAGCTGCATCATTTCGCCGGTCATGCCGCTGACACCGCCTGCAGCGCCGCCGTTCCGCATGGCTTCCAGCCCCACCTGACGGCTGGTTTCCTGCTGGTAGGTATAGCCCTTCATCTTCATTTCCATGGCTTCCGCTTCAGCCTGCATGCGGTAGGCATCCGCCGAGGCCTGGGCGCGGATGCGTTGTGCATCCGCATCCCCCTGCGCGCCAATCACCCGCATACGTGCCTCGGTCTGGGCCTCCACAGCCTTGCGCTCAAAAGCAGCCTCGGCTTCAGCCTTCTTGATTTCTTCCTCCCGCACCT
>CAMDVP010000200.1 GCA_945877525.1 uncultured Clostridia bacterium
CTACAAGCAGGATGAAGCCGGGCTGGCCGGGTTCCTGCGCTTCGCGGAGAGCCTCGGCTATCAGAAAGCATAAGATCAAATACAAAACAGGGCAGGGGAGTCTACGGCTTTCCCTGTCCTTACTATTATATTCTTCTCGATAAACGATTGTCTTTCCAAAGGCAGAAATCCACGCCCGCGGGTGCGAAAAAAGGGCTTTCCAATCGTCCTTTGAAAACCCTCGTAGCCGTCCCGTTGCTGCTATGTTGTTCAATCATCACAGCATTATTTGCAGTATTCCCGGATTCTCCCATGCAGCCAGCGCAGCATGGCCCGGTGCTCCTCTTCGGCGGCCTTGTCGGTTTCGTAGCGGACGGCTTCTACCTCTTCCTTGGCCAACTCGGAACGGTATTTGCCCAGCTGGGGATAATAGGTCAGACTGTCCAGCGGCCAGCCTGGAGTTCGCACAGCACAGGGCGCATCCACCAGAGTGATGGCCCGATGTGTCAGAATCTCCTGGGAATCCGTCCAGGTTTCATAGGTATTGCCATCTTTCAGCAGGCACCATGCGTCCTGCCATGCTGCCTGAAGCATACCGCCATGTCGGCGGATGATGGCCTGATACCAGCGCAGCATTTCCTCATCATCCATGGTATGCCCGTGTACCCGGCGCACCATGACCCCGGGCTGGTCGGGGTGATCCTCTGGCAGGGACAAAAACACTAGCCCGGAATCCTCCGTCAGCACAGGCAGACTGGAGGCAGCGTGCCATGCCCGGGCTTTTTCGATAGCGTTACCTTCAGCAGTGCGGGAATGCTCTGCTTCGACATCCGAAAGGCCAAGTTCTCCAGGGGAAACACAGCGGGCTCCCGTCTCCCGCAGCAGATGCCTGATCCATGCCAGCTTGCTTGGGTTGTTGGTACCAATCAGCAGGGGTGGCATGGGCATCACTCTCCCAAAAGTCCATGCGACCAGTCAATTTCAGTCATCAACAACTCGCAAAGTCCTGCCAGCCCCTGCGCATCCTCCTGAGAAAAGCGGTTCAGCAGCGGACTGTCAATATCCATCACGCCCAACAGACGGTTTTCTTTGACCAGCGGCAGCACAATTTCCGACCGGGACGCGCCGTCGCAAGCAATATGCCCGGGAAAGGCATGCACGTCCGGCACCAGCTGAATCTCCCTTGTGCGCGCCGCAGCGCCGCATACGCCCTTTTGAAAGGGAATGATCGTGCAGGCCGGTTTTCCCTGAAAGGGCCCCAGCACCAGCGTGTCGCCGCAGGCCAGATAGAACCCGGCCCAGTTGATGTCCTCAAGGCTGTGCCACAAAAGGGCGGCGCAGTTGGACAGGGCGGGCAGGGGCAGGGGACAGCCTTCCAGAAGAGCGGCCATCTGGCGGCGTATCAGGCTATACAAGGCGCAGATCCCCCTTACATCACATATAGATAGATGGACAAAAAGTGCAGCACTGTGCCGATCAGGCAGAAAAAGTGGAAAATGGAGTGGAAGTATTTTTTCCGTGAGCCGATGCCATAGAGAATTGCGCCTAATGTGTAGGCTACGCCGCCCCACACCAGCAGCTTCATGCCGCCGCTGGGAATGGCCTGCACCATGGGCTGATAAGCGATGATAATCATCCAGCCCATAATCAGGTACAGCGCCACGGATATTTTGGAAAATTTCTTCAGACTGACGGCGTTGAGCACAATGCCCACAATCGCCGTGGCCCAAATGACGCCGAACACCCACCAACCCACGCTGTCCCGGAGGGACACCAGCGTATAGGGGGTATAGGTGCCGGCGATCAGGAGAAAAATGGTGCAGTGGTCAATCACCCGGAACACACGCTTGGCCTTGTTGACCTTCAGGGCGTGATACAGGCAGGACATCAAATAAAGAATCAGCACCGTGAAGCCGAAAATGGAACCGGAGACAATCCGATAAGGGTCGCCGGACTGGGCGGCCCGTACCACGCAGAGCACCAGCGCCGCAATGCCGAACAGGGCGCCCACGCCGTGGGAAATGGAATTCATCAGTTCTTCACCCAGGGTATAATGTGGAATGGCAATCCGGTGCTTGCGCTGTTCATCCTGGCTGATCAATGGGATACCTCCTATAAATACGATAAAGCGCGTCAGCGAACAAGTCGATAAAGAGAGATCACCTTGCCGAGCACGGTGACTTCGTCGGCATAAATAGGCTCCATGGTGCTGTTTTCCGGCTGTAGCCGGAAATGCCCGTTTTCCTTGTAGAAGCGTTTGACCGTGGCGGAATCATCAATCATGGCTACCACAATGTCGCCGTTATTGGCTTCCTGCTGGCGGCGAACGATAATATAGTCGCCATCGAGAATGCCGGCCTCAATCATGCTATCGCCGCGGACAAGCAGGATAAAATGCTCGCCGTCGCCCAGCATCACATCAGGCAGGGCCACATAATCCTCCAGATTTTCCTCCGCAAGGATGGGCTGGCCGGCAGTTACACGGCCAATCACAGGCACGGCGGTGGTGCCGTTTCGCACGAAGTTCGGATCGCCCACCACCTCCATTGCCCGGGGCTTCATGGCGTCCCGGTGGAGAAGTCCGCGCTTTTCCAGCCGCTGCAGATGCCCATGCACCGTAGAGGTGGACTTCAGCCCGACGGCGTTGGCAATTTCCCGGACGGACGGTGGATAGCCCTTCTGCTGGATTTCGGACTTGATATAATCGAGAATACGCTGCTGATTGTCGCCACGTGGCCGCTGCATGGTATCGCTCCTTTGAAGCAATTTTTCTTATTATAGCATAGCATGGCGCAAAAAGTCAAACAAATGTTCGGAACGGTTGCGCGCCCGAGGGGTATGTGCTATAATGCATATTGGAGATGATGCTTTATGGCACTGAAGAAGATGTGCGTGCTGGATGACGACAAGGAGTGCAACGGCTGCGGCGAGTGCGACCGCTGCGACCTGGATCCAAACAAGATTTGCGATAATTGCATGAAGTGCGTCCGGGGCGACGCGGATTACCGGGCGATAATGGTGGATGATTTTGAGCTGGAGGCTGAGTTTGAGGCCAGGCAGAACGGCACCTATACAGAGGATGAGGCGCAGGACGAACCCGACTGTACCTGCGGGCATGATCACGGACACAACCACAGCTGCGGCTGCAATCACTGAAATCAGGTGACGGTCTTCTCCGGCGGGGTGAAACCGGCCTCGGCGGGGCTGTCGCCGTTTTCTTCGCTTCCGGGCAGATGAACGTATTCCGCAGCCATGCGGCGGCGGGCATCGGTCATGTCGGCGTAGTGCTTTCGTGTGGTGTCAACCGACGAATGGCCCAGCACATCAGCCACCAGATAGATATCGCCTGTGGCATTGTACAGGTTGGTGGCAAAGGTGCTGCGAAGCTTGTGCGGGCTGATTTTCGGCTTGAGCGGAGCGGCGGTGGCAGCATATTTCTTGACAAGATTCTGCACGGCGCGCTGGGTAATCCGCCGCTTTTGCAGGGATAGAAACAAGGCGTCCTCGTGACCGGGCAGGGCGTCTATTTCTTTTCGTTCCTCTATATATTCGCCAAGGGCCGTCGCGACCTCCGGCGGAAAGTACAGCACCACCTGATTGCCGCCCTTGCGGGTAACAAGAAAGGCGTTTTCTTCTAAATTCACATCTGATAGATTGATGCCCACGCATTCCGAAACGCGAATGCCTGTTCCTAAAAAAAGGGAGAGCATAGCGTAGTCACGTTTGGCTGTTATTTTCTGGTAGCGCTTCTGGGTTTCCGTCATGCCTTCGCCGGTTTCAGCCTGACTGAGCATTTTTGTCATTTCATCGCGTGTCAAGCGAAGAATGGGCTTCTCGTGAATCTTCGGCAGCGGCACCAGCAGCGTTACGTTGGACGGGATGCGGTGGTTTTGGAACAGAAAATCATACAGCGAACGGATGGAGCAGAGCTTGCGCTTGATGGCCAGGTCATGGTTGACCAGCGCCTTGACCGGCTGCTCCTGAGCGCCGTCGTCCTCCTTGAAGTAATAGGTCAGGTATTCCACATAGGCCGTCAGATCGCTCTGAGACACGCGGGCGAGGTCTTCGTCCGTCCAAAGGATCAACGGACGGTCTGAGAAGGCCACACGTTCCGCCTGCAGAAAATGAAAGAACGTGCGCATGTCGATGGCATAGGCCAGGCGTGTGAAGGTGCCGGTGGTCACAGCAATCGCGCGAAGGAAATCTGAACAGGCCTGAGGAAGCTCTCGCGTGATCGCACGGATCTGCAGGATGCGCTTGGCATCCACCTGGTCACGATAGGCTGAATCTGCCACAAGAGGGCCTCCTTTCGTTTTTTATGAGCATAACTATTCGTGAAACTGTGGTTTAGCGAATAGTTATGGAAGGATGGATAAGCGGGTGAGCAGCTCTCGCCCACCCGTCCATGGCAAGGCGTTCAGGCATCCTCGTCCTCCCTGGGCGTATTGATGCGGCGATATTCCTTGATGGCGCCGGTAGCCAGCTCGTCACAGCGGATGTTCTGCGGATGATCCGCATGGCCCTTCACCTTGATAAACGTCACATGATGCTTTTTTGTCTGCGCAAGCAGAATGAACCAGAGATCCTGGTTTTATACCGGTGTGCCGGCGGATGTCTTCCACCCCTTCTTCTGCCAACCCTCGATCCAGTGATCGTTGAAGGCCTGCACCATGTAGTTGGAATCGGAATACAGCTTTACATCGCAGGGCTCCTTCAATGCGCCCAGGGCGCTGATGGCGGCAAACAGTTCCATGCGGTTATTGGTGGTGCCGGCCATATAGCCGCTCATTTCCTTGCGATGCGGGCCGAATTCCAGGATGGCGCCCCAGCCGCCGGGACCCGGATTGCCGGAGCATGCGCCGTCCGTATAGATATTCACCTGCTTGCGAGGTGCGCTGTCCATGGTCGCATGACTCCCCTCTTATTTGGACATTTCCCGGGATTTGTCGGCACATGCCTTCATGGCGTCCATGATGGCTCCACGGAAGCCCTTGCGTTCCAGCTCTTTCACAGCTTCGATGGTGGTGCCGCCAGGCGAACAGACAGCATCCTTCAGGCTGGCAGGATGGGTGCCAGAAGACAGTACCATCAACGCGCTGCCCAGCACTGCCTGGGAGGCCATCTCATAGGCGCAGGCTCTGGGCAGGCCCTCGCGCACGCCTGCATCGGCCATGGCCTCGATCATCATGAACACATAGGCCGGGCTGGAGCCGCTGATGGCGATAACCCCGTCGAACAGCCTCTCCGGCAGGATGACCGTGCGTCCTACCGCGTCAAAAATTCCCTTGGCAAAGGCAAAATCATCTTTGGAGAATGTGGAATCATCGCACAGGGCGGTCATTCCTTCGCCCACCATGGCGGGCGTGTTGGGCATGACCCGCAGATAGGTTGCGCCGGTGTCCTCCAGCGCGTCAGCCAGCATGTCCACCGTCCAGCCCGCGGCAATGGAAATCACAGCCTTGCCCTCAAGCGCCGGCCGCACGTCGTCAATGACCCCGCGGATATAGTGGGGCTTTACAGCCAGAATGATCATGTCGCTCTGCTGCACCAGGTCGATGGCAGAATCGCAGTAGGTTACGCTGGGAAACTCGCCAGAAAGCTCCTCCATGCGGCGACGGCTTGCATCGCACACCACCACCTGTCCGGGCTTGACATAGTTTGCGTCCAACATGCCCCGCAGAATGGCGCTTCCCATATT
>CAMDVP010000201.1 GCA_945877525.1 uncultured Clostridia bacterium
CAGGATCAGCGGCGTGGAAAGAAACCCCGTGCCCAGCCGCCAGCCATAATGCTCCAGCGCCAGAAGAAGCCGCTCACGGGCATAGGCGGTCTGACGATCGTCAAGCAGATGGAGGGCCAGGGGGCGGACAAGCTGCGCCTGCCGGTCAGTGTCCAGGGAGAAGGGCGGTGTTTCTACCAGCGCCTGATAGGCCCGGGTGCAGCCCTCACGGTATTCCCGGTACAGCGGCACATCTTCGTCCCTGCTGATGGCCGAGGCGATTTCCTCCATTGCTCCCATGACCCAGGCGGTGTAGGCGGTGGATACCTCCGGGTGGGGCTGGGCAAAGTCCGTCCACTTCATCACATGCACGTCTGTGGGCTCCGCCCATTCGCCGTAGGATTGGCCGCGGTTGACCAGATATTTTTTATCCGGACCCTTCATATGCAGGGGTCTGGCATAGGGGCCGCCCCATTTGCCGCAGCGGGCAATCATGAACAGGGCGTAACGCTTCATTCCCTCGTAGTGCGCCTGGAGAATGCGGTCGTCCCCGTAGCGCTTCCAGAATCGGTAGGGAATCAACACCCCTGCGTCCGACCAGCCCACGCTGCCGTTCATGACGCTCATGTAGAAATCCACGCCTCCGGCGGGAGCAATCTGAGGCAGGCGGCCGCTGCGTTTTTGCCAGTCGTACATGTCGTTCACGTATTTTCGTGAAAATGCGGCGAAATCAAACAGATACGCGGCGGTATCAAAGAAAATCTGCGCGTCTCCGGTCCAGCCGTGGCGCTCGCGGGTAGGACAGTCGGTGGGAATGTCCGCGAAATTGCCCTTGGCCGACCAGACGGTTGCTTCCACAAACCGGTTCAGCAGCTCGTTGGAGCTGTCGAACCAGCCGGTGCGCTCCATATCGGAATACACGGCCACGGCCGTGAAATCCTCAGGCAGGAAGGGCATGTCAGCATCCGCCAGCACATACCGGAAGCCGAAAATGGCAAAGGTGGTTCTGTATTCGTTGACTCCCTTGTGGCAGATGTATTCCACCTGCTGCAGGGGCGTGGTAATCCTCCTGCTGGAGCATTGGATGTTCTTCTGGGTGAATTCGCCCTGCCCGTCCAGCATTTCGCCAAAGCGCAGAAAAACCCGCTGCCCCGCCTCTGCGCACAGGGTGAAGGAAACATAGCCGGCAATGTTCTGGCCAAAGTCCAGTATGGTCTTGCCGGCGGGGGTGGTGATGAGCTTCGGGGTCAGGCGCTCATGCTCGGTGACGGGCACGCTGTTCGAGGCGGAGGGCACGACCGGGTGGCTGGCGATCCGGGCTCGGCCGGTATAGGAGGGCTGCAGCCGTGCGTCCACCATTTCCCCGTCCTTGTTGTCGGCAAAGCGGATGGGGCCGTCGTTACTCCAGGCCCAGGTATCGTCTGAGCAGATCACCTGAGCCGTGCCGTCCGAATGGGTAACCTCCAGTTGGGCCAGCAGCTTCGTTTGCGTGCCGTACTGGTTCTTCAGCCCCCACGCGCCGCAGCTGCCGCGATACCAGCCGTCGGCCAGCTGAACGGTTATCGTGTTTTCGCCCGTGTGCAGAAGGGCCGTCACGTCATAGGTCTGATACTGCACCCGCCTGCGATAATCCGTCAGGCCGGGGGCCAGAATGAAATCTCCTGCCCGCGCACCGTTGAGCCGTGCCTCGTACAGGCCGCAGGCGGTGATGTACAGCCGGGCCCTGCGCACAGAAGGCAAGGAGAAGGTTTTGCGGAAGCAGTCCACGGGATACCGTCGTTTTTTGCTTACCCGGTAATCACCGGCGATCCAATGCCCCAGCCAGCGGTCTATGCCGGTTTGAAAGGCGGCCGATTGCCAGTCGCCGGGGGTATTGTGCTCGTCCCAGAGGCGGATTTTCCACAGCACCCGGGTTTTCGGCGGCACAGGCATGCCGCCCCAGGCTGCCCGCATGGCGCGGGAAACGACCTTCCCGCTGTCCCACAGCACCTCTCCTGCGTCATCCTCCGCGATGATGCGGTAGGCAGTCTGCATGGCGCCGCCCTCGCAGTTCCACATCAGGCTGGGAGCTGTGACGTCAATGCCCACGGGGTTGGTCAGATATTCAGTTTTCAGTCGGATGGCCTGCATGGGTCAGCGCTCCTTCCTGTCACTTTTGCTGGCGTGCCTTAATCTCCGCCTGCTTCCTGCCAATATCCCTTTCGACGTTCAGGAAAATCAGAAGCACGGCCAGCACCACGCCGGTGATAACCTCAAGCCCCACGAAGCCGAAGGTGATCACACCCTTGACAGATGCAGTCTGCGCGACGGCCACGGTTGCACCTTCCACGATTTCCGGCGCGATATACCCGGCGGAGGACAGCATGCCGTTGAAGATGCCCGTGCAGATGCCCACCATGGCCACAGCGATGATGTTGTATACCGACATGGCGATACCGTCGCTGCGGAAGCCTGTTTTCCATTCCATATGGTCGAGCACGTCCGCGAACAGCGCCATAAACACATAGGAGCAGGGCAGGCCGCCGATGTTTTTGATGAACTGACCCACCAGCATGACGGTCATTTTTGTGGGAAAGGCGCAGCATACCGCGCTGCCCAGAGCATAAAGCAGAAAGCCCGCAAGAGTCACGTTGCGCTTGCCGAACTTCTTTGCCAGGGGCCACACGGCAAAGATGCCGATGCCCATGGGAATGCCGCCGATAACCGACAGCATGGTTTGGGTAAAGCCGTCGTTGTAGGCGCCCAGCACATAGTTGCAGAAATACACCAGACTGACGTTCTTGATGCTTGAACCCGTGGTGTAGATGAGGAAGTAAGCGTAGATAATCAGCATGTATTTGTCCGAGAAGATGGCACGGAGCTGCTGCATGAAGGGTACGGGCGGCTTTTCGCCGGTCTGCTGACCCTCCAGGGTGACGCGTTCTGTGGTAAAGAAGTATTCCAGAAGCGTCAGCGGCAGGGCAAGGATGGACAATACGCTCATGAGCGTGATCCACTTGCTCTTGTCCACGCCGATCATGGGCATGATGACCATGGGAAACACCAGCGCTACCAGAATGCCGCTCATCATGATGGTGGCAATCTGATTGAACACGGATAGTCCGCCCCGCTGGGTGGTATTTCGGGTGGACAGGGGAACCATCAGGTTATGGCTCATGTTGAAAATGGTGTAGGCAAAGGAATAGTAGAGATTATAGGATACCATCACCCAGATGACCTGTATGCCCTCCGAGGCAGAGGGTACGGTGAACAGCAGAATGCCCGTGATGGCAAGCAGCGGAGCGGACAATAGCAGCCAGGGCCGCGCCTTGCCTTCCGGAGTGCGGGTACGGTCGATGATATAGCCCATGACCACGTTGGTCACGGCGTCCAGCACCTTGGACAGGATGGGAAACACCACCAGGAACGCGCCGCCCCACACGGTGGTCAGCTTCAGCACGTCAGTGTAGTATACGTTCAGATAGGTGGCCAGCACCGCGTTGAGCAAAAGCGCTCCCGACGGCCCCAGCAGATACCCCAGCCATTTTTCCGACCGGCTTACGTCCCGTGTGCGCACGCGGCTGCGCAGCGCGCCGCCCGCAAAGATGCTCTTGCCTGCCATATGCGTTTCCTCCTGTGCGTTTTGCTCTTTGGTGAAATCCATCTGTATGCAGCGTAGCATGTTCCACACGGGAGAATCTTGCACTATTGTGCTGAATAAAGTATAATTGTGCTATATTCGGAGGTGCGGCATGAAACAGCTTGATCTTGCGTATTTGTGCACGGTTATCGGAAATCTTTCCGGTATTCCCATCAGAATCTATGAGCAGGGACGGCAAACCTTCTTCCATTCGATTGCCCGTCTGCCGGTAGATCCTATGGCTCCGGACCAGGAGGAAATCCTGCGCGGAGACGGGCATCTCAGGTATTTCTCCACCGAGCATTTCTTTTATTATGGCATTGTCAGGGCGGGGGACACGCAGATTGTGGCGGGGCCTGCCCGGCAGATTCCCGCATCGGAGCAGGAATTGCGGGAAATGGCCTTTCGCGCTGATGTGCCGATGGATGATACGGAGGATTTCATGGCGGGAATGAGGGCCATTGTGCCCATGCCCCTGGAGAGCGTGATGCAGATGCTCTGTGCTTTGAACTACATGCTCAACGGCGAGAAAAAGACGCTGGGAGACATTGCTATCCTGGATTCGGCGCAGCGCAGGCTTTCCGAGCTGAGCGAAACGCGGCAGGCGGAGGCGGCCTTTGCGGACAGGGAGGCTTCCGCGGGGCAGGCGCTGCACAACACCTTCGACGTGGAGCAGACCATGATGAGCATGATCCGCCGAGGCGACGCGCAGGCCCTGGCCGAATGGATTGCGGGCGCGCCTGCGGTGCGGGGCGGCGTGCTGGCCCCGGATCAGCTTCGTCAGCGAAAGAATTTGTTTATCGTCACTGCGACGCTGGCTTCCCGGGCGGCCATTCGCGGCGGACTGGATGTGGACGACGCCTTTACCCTCAGCGACGCCTGCATCCAGCAGTGCGAGCTGCTGAGCACCCCCGAGCAGATTACCAACCTGCAATGCCATATGGTGCTGACCTTCGCCCGCCGGGTAGAGCGGCTGCGCCGGGGCAGGCAGCCCTCGCAGCTGACGCTGGACGTGGCCAACTATATTCAGCACCATATGTCTGAGCCCATATCGGTGGAAAACATGGCCCGGGCGCTGTACATGAGCCGCTCTCACCTTTCCCGGCGCTTCCGGGCTGAAAGCGGCGAAACCATCACGGACTTTATTCTGAAGGAAAAAACGGAGGAGGCCAAGCGCCTCCTCCGCTATACGGACAAATCCCTTGCCGCCATCGGGCTGTATCTGGGATTTTCCTCTCAAAGCCATTTTGCGCGGGTATTTCGGAAATACGCTGCCATGACGCCCGGCGAATACCGGCACAAGCATGCCCGGTAGGGCTTTATGCCTGCGCGTCCGCGCCGAACACCTCCAGTTCGATCAGCGCGGGGAAGGCTGAGGGATCGTCGCTTTTCTGCATGCGCTCCAGCCGCAGCCAGGTGACCGTGTGCCGCCCCAGAGGGATGCACTGTCGGTTACCGGTCTTTTGCAGGTCGTAGGCCGCCTCGCTGCCGTCGGACAGCACAACGTGCCCGCTGACCCAGTACGCGTCATGGGGAAAATCCGCCCGCAGCGTCAGCGCCATCGCGTCAATGGTTACCTCCCGGCCGAAGTCCACCATCAGCCACGCATCCTCCCGCGCGCCGATACCCCAGCTCTGGAAGGGCCATTCGCCGTGGAAGTTGCAGGCGCGCAGCCCGTCAATCACGTTGCGGGCGGCAAAGCAGCTTTCGCCGCGGGTTTCCACATTGGCGGTGCAGTGAGGGAAAAAATCGGTGTCGCCCCGCAGGTCTGCAGGATTGCAGGCAATATTGCGCCGCGCGGCGACCTCCTCCCGCGTCATGATCCGGGCGGTGACCAGGTGCCGGGGGCCGGCAAATGCCCCGGGACAGTAGGCCAGGCGATGCTCGCCCTCAGGTACGCGCCAGCTCATGCGGCCGTTGGGCAGGTACACCTCGCCGGGCAGCAGCGCGGTATCCAGCTGCGCCCATACATGCTTTATATCGGAATCAATCACAATCGTGTCGCCGAGCTCATACACACGGTC
>CAMDVP010000202.1 GCA_945877525.1 uncultured Clostridia bacterium
ATTCGCCGTGCTGCAGCGCAGTAAACGCAATCAGCTGGAGAATGAGCAGATCAAGATCGTCGGCGCGCTGAGCAACGACTATTCCGATGTGTTCCTGGTTGAGCCTTTGCGGGATATCTCCTATACCATGAAGCTGAACGGACGGCTGCTCAGCGCCGACATGCGGGCAGTGCGTTCCTACCGGGAGGCATGGGAAATCTATATCCAGCGCTATGTTGTGAAGGAGGACGCGGAGAGGCTGCGCGCATCTGTTGGCGCACAGCCCCTGTGTGAAAACATGCGCGGCCGGATGGATTTCACCATGGATTACCGCCTGCAGCTGCCGGACGGCAGCCATTACAGCCAGGTCAAATATGTCCGCGTGGCAGCAGATGAGGACCGGTTTATTGTTGGCCTGCGGAATATCGATGAGCAGATGCAGGCGGAGCTGGAGCGGCAGAAGGTATTGCAGGATGCGCTGACCTCTGCGCAGCACGCAAACCGCGCCAAAACCACCTTCCTGAACAACATGAGCCACGATATCCGCACCCCCATGAATGCCATCATCGGCTTCACGTCCCTGGCGGCTGCCCATGTGGATCAGCCGGAAAAGGTGCAGGACTACCTGGTGAAAATTCAAACGGCCAGCAGCCATCTGATGAGCCTGATCAACGATGTGCTGGACATGAGCCGCATTGAGTCCGGCAAGGTAAAAATCGAGGAAACAGAGGTTCACCTGCCCGATCTGATTCACGACCTGCGCACCATCGTGCAGGCGGACATCAACTCAAAGCAGCTGGAATTCTTCATCGACACGGTGGATGTGATCAACGAGGATGTCATCTGCGACAGGCTTCGCCTGAGCCAGATTCTCCTCAATCTGCTCAGCAACGCCATGAAGTTTACCAGCCCCGGCGGTACGGTCAGCCTGCGGATTATTCAGACCAGAGAGGCTCCCGCGGGATATGCTGCCTATGAATTCCGCGTGAAGGACACCGGCATCGGCATCAGCCCGGAATTCCAGAAGCACATCTTTGAGGCCTTTACTCGGGAGCGAACCACCACAGTGAGCGGCATACAGGGAACCGGCCTGGGCATGGCCATCACCAAGAGCATTGTGGACATCATGGGCGGTACCATTGGCGTGCGCAGCGAGGTGGGCAAGGGGTCGGAATTCATCGTCACGCTGCGGTTCCGCATCAGCGGAAGTCCCGTGCGAAGCGATGCGATTCCCGAGCTGCGCGGCCTGCGGGCCCTGGTGGCGGATGACGACGCCAATACCTGCATGAGCATTGCCAGCATGCTGGGCGTAATCGGCATGCGGGCGGAATGGACGACGGCTGGAAAGGAAGCGGTGCTCCGAGCGCAGTTCGCCCTCAACCAGGGGGATGAATTCCATGCATATATCATTGACTGGCTTATGCCTGACATGAATGGCATTGAGGTGGTGCGCCGAATCCGCCGCATCATTGGCGACAGCAAGCCCATTATCATCCTCACGGCCTATGACTGGACAGGCATTGAGGATGAAGCGCGGGAGGCCGGTGTGACAGCCTTCTGTTCCAAGCCCATCTTCATGTCGGAGCTGCGGGACGTGTTGACCAGGCTCTACATGCCCAAAACCGAGGTTCAGACCATCCAGGCACAGGAGACCTGCTTTGCGGGCAGGCGACTGCTGCTGGCGGAGGACAACGAGCTGAACCAGGAGATTGCCGTGGAGATCCTGCGGGGACTGGGCTTTGAGGTGGATGTGGTTTCAGACGGCGAAAAGGCTGTGGAGGCTATGCGTCAGGCTCCTGAAGGACGCTATGCCCTGATATTGATGGATATTCAGATGCCGCACATGGACGGTTATGAAGCAACGCGGAGGATCCGTGCTTTGCCCGGCGATGAGGCCGCAAGCATTCCCATCATCGCCATGACTGCCAACGCCTTTGCAGACGACAGGCAGGAAGCCTTTGCATCGGGCATGAACGGACATATTGCCAAGCCTATTGAAATAGCCAAGCTTACAGAGGCGCTTATCAGCGTGCTGAAGCCAGACAAATGACATGAAACCAGCCTAAGACTCCCGTGCAGTGACTGTACCGGCGATTTGGCTGCATACCCTCCGCCGCTTGTCGGCATGGCGGAATGGGCTGTGCCCAAAGAAACAACACATAGGGCAGGAAATGATTGATGATATGGCAATGATGTAAAACTCAGGTGCTGGCCATCACCCTCCTTGCGTATGTTGAAATCAACTATACCAGGGATGGCTTGAACCTTAACCGTTTGACCAAAAAGGATAATTGCAACAGGTTATTTGACCTGAGCCTGGTCGCAGCCAACATGGCTGTGATCTTTGACGGTATTACTGCCTGCACTGTAAACATGACTGCCCAGGTGCCGGATATCGTCAATCGTCTGCTGCAACTGTGCATGTATGTGTCCTATGAGGTGTTCATGGCGCTCCTGTTCTGGTACTGGGTGTCCGTCACGGTAGGCATTCCGAAGAAGAAAAGGAAGTGGCGAAGGGCGGCATACCTGCTGCCGAGCATTCTGCTGGCCGGGCTGACGGCGCTGTTTCTTCCGCAGTTGGAGTTTATCCGGGGAACAACGACCAGCTATTCTATGGGAATATCGGTCTATATCAGCTTTTTCAGCGTTATTATGTTCTGCGTGATGACCGTGGCGGTGATTGCCGTGCGGCAACGGGAAATTCCCTCAAGGAAGAAGAAAAGCCTGTTTGCCATGCTGGTGATTATCACCATGCTGCTGTCCCTGCAGGTGTTTCTCCCGGAGGCGCTGGTGTCCAGCATGGCTGTGGCGTTGATTGTCGTCAGCATTTATCTGAATATGGAGAACCCCACCATCCACGGCTTGGAGCATTATCAACAGGAGATGGTGATGGGCTTTGCCACCCTGGTTGAAAACAAGGACGGCAATACCGGCGGGCACATCCGCCGTTCCTCGGCCTATGCCTGTCTGATTGCGCGCGGGTTGCGCAAGAATAAGAAGTACAGGGCCGTTATCACCAGGGATTATCTCAATCATCTTGCACAGTCCGCTCCTATGCACGATATCGGGAAGATTGGCATATCCGACGCGATTCTGCAAAAGCCCGGACGGCTGACGCCCCAGGAATATGAAACCAGGAAAAGCCATTCGACTGCCGGAGGGCGGATTATCCGGGAAACCTTTGGCCATTTGTTTGATTCGGAGTACGAAAGCATGGCCTATCAGGTAGCCAGGTATCATCATGAAAAGTGGAATGGTCAAGGCTATCCCGATGGACTTGCTGGGGAGGATATTCCGCTGTGTGCAAGGATTATGGCTGTGGCCGATGTGTTTGACGCCGTGTCAAGCCGTCGCTGCTACCGGGACGCCATGCCGCTGGCAGAATGCTTCCGCCTTATTCAGCGGGGACGGGGTGTGGACTTCGACCCGGATGTGGTGGATGCTTTTTTAATGAATCTTGACAAAGTAAAGGAGATTTTCACTCAATTGCAGGATGGAGACAAGAGGCGCATGTCCAGCGCTGCTTGAACTTGATATACGATCGCACACAAAAGCCGTCAGCGACATTTCCTGAAGCTGGCGGCCTTCTTCTGGTATGCCTGCGGAATCCTGCGAGTGGAGCAGGGGGTGAATCAAAGGGTTCATAAGGCCATGGATGCAGACGATCAGTGGGCATTCTGAATCTGCTCATACTTTTCCTGCAGATACATCCACCGTTCCATGGCCTCATCCAGTTGCTTTTGGGTTTCCTCCTGGCGGCGCATGATGTCTCCTGCCTTGAGGTAGTCGCTGCTGCAAGCCTCCAGCTCCGCTGCCAGGGAAGCAAGGGTACTCTCCAGAGCCGCGATGGTATCGTCGATGGTGTCAAAGTCCCGCTGCTCCCGGAAGGTGAATTTCAATGCGGACGATCCCTTCGACCGACCGACGGTCGGTTTTTCAGCGGTCTTTTCCGACCTGGGTTGGATTTCGGCTGTCTGTTTTTGTGCGTCCAGATAGCTTTGATAGCCGCCGATGTAGGGTACCATCCGGCCGTTCTCAATGGCAAACAGGTGCCGGGTGATCCTGTCAAGGAAATACCGATCGTGGCTGACGGCAATCACTGCGCCCTGGAAGCTGTCCAGATAGTCCTCCAGCACGTTCAGTGTTTCCAAATCCAGGTCGTTGGTTGGCTCGTCAAGAATCAGCACATTAGGCGCGGCCATCAGGATACGAAGCAGATGCAGGCGGCGCATTTCACCGCCGGAAAGGCTGGATACCTTCTGATACTGCATCCCGGACGGGAAAAGGAAAGTTTCCGCCATCTGGGAGGCGGACAGATCGCCGTCGGGGGTATAGACATGCACAGCCACATCCCGCACTGCGTCGATGATGCGGGTATCCGGGGCAAGCGCTGGGCAATGCTGGGCAAAATAGCCAATGCGAACGGTTTCACCCCGCTCAATCACGCCGCTTTCCGGGGGAATTTCTTCGCAGAGGGTGCGCAGGAGCGTGGTCTTCCCTGCTCCGTTGCCGCCGATGATGCCCAGTCTGTCGTCCCGGAGCAGGGTGTAGCTGAAATCCTCCACCAGAGTTTGCCCGCCAATCCCGACCTGAAGATGCTCCCAGGAAAGAATCTTCTTCCCCAGGCGACTGGATACGCTTTTCATGGACAGGTTTTCTTCGGGAGCTTCGGTGCGGATGGCTTCACTCAGCGCGTCGAACCGGTCGATGCGCCCCTTGGCCTTGGTGGAACGCGCCTGGGCGCCCCGGCGAATCCATGCCAGCTCCTTGCGGTAAAGACTCCTGTTTTTGCGCAGGGTGGCGGCCTCCATTTCCTCGCGCTGAGCACGCTCCTCAAGATATCCGGCGTAGTCCGTCTGATAGCAGTCCAGTCGGCCGCCGCCCACATGCACAATGCGGCCAAATACCCGCTCCAACAGATACCGGTCGTGGGTCACCACCATCAACGTGCCCTTGCGGGCCATAAGCCGATCCTCCAGCCACTGGGCCATGTCCAGGTCGATGTGGTTCGTGGGCTCGTCCAGCAGCAGCACGTCGCTTTCGCGGCACAGCACGCCCGCCAGCGCCACCCGCATCCGCTGCCCGCCGGACAGAGCGGCTACGGGCTGATTCAGATCGGTAAAACCAAGCTGGGTGAGGATGGTTTGCGCCTCGTAGGCCACGGATTCTGGAATTTCTCCGGGGCGGGTGGGCAGATAGGCCAGCGCCGCCTTAGTAATGGTGTCCTCATTCCGCAGCACGGGCGTCTGGGGCAGATAGGCCACGCTGAGCCCGCGGCGCAGGGAAACCTCGCCATGGTCCGGCTCCTCCAGCCCTGCCAGCAGCCGCAGCAGAGTGGATTTGCCCGCGCCGTTGCGCCCGACCACGCCGATGCGGTCGCCGTCGGACACGGTCAAATTAGCATGCTCCAGCAGCTTTTTCTCGCTGTAATGGAGCGAAACATCCATCAGTTGAAAAGCACAGGCCATGGTTGACTTCCTCCTTTGAACGGAGTATATTGTACCATATTACAGCTGCCTGTGCCAGTGAACAGCACCCCATTTGTTAGACAGTATGGTATACTACTAACGAATGGGGTG
>CAMDVP010000203.1 GCA_945877525.1 uncultured Clostridia bacterium
CGATCTGCCGCACCTTTGATGAGGCAGAGGAAATTGCGCATGAGATTCGCACAGCTATCAAGGAGGAGCTTGGCCTCACAGTTTCCATCGGCGTTTCCTTCAGCAAGGTGCTGGCCAAACTGGGTAGCGATATGAAAAAGCCCGACGCGGTGACTGTACTCTCCCCGGAAAACTGGGAGGAGCGTGTCTGGCCGCTGCCTGTGTCTGAGCTTTTGTATGTTGGGCACAGCACCACCCGCAAACTGATGTCGCGGGGTGTGCTTAACATCGGTGACCTCGCGCATTATCCCTATGAGTGCATTCGCCAGCTGCTCGGGAAGAACGGAATCGCGCTGTGGCGATACGCCAACGGTCTGGACCGTTCACCGGTCATGCCGGTCAACTACGAGCGCGGCGTCAAAAGCGTCAGCCACGGCATCACCTGCAGGCAGAATCTCGAGACACCGGAGCAGGTGTGGAAGGTGATGCTGGAGCTGGCACAGGATGTAGGGCACCAGCTCCGCGGATATGGTCTGGCTGCAACCGGTGTTCGTGTTTACATCCGGGAGAGCGACATCAACTACGGCCTTGCCAAGCAGAGCCGGATCTCCTTTCCAACACAGAGTCCGCTGGAGATCGCGCAGGCAGCCCGCATCCTGTTCATGGAAAACTACAGGTGGAACAACCCGGTTCGCGCCGTGTGCGTTTCGACCTTTGGTCTTGTACCCCGGGACTCCGCGGTTCAGCTGAATCTGTTTGTGGACGAGACGCGGCGCATGCGCCGTCAGAAGCTGGATGACTGCATCGACGAAATCCGGGGACGCTTCGGCAAGCACTCGATCATTGCTGCTTCCCTCATGGGTGACCTGTATATGCCGGACGATGGTCGCCATGAGGTTAAAATGCCCGGCATGATGTTTACCTGATGGCAAAGGTGTACATTCCAATCTGTTATTGACAGGAGGACTGAGAAGTATGGAAAGAAAGACGATCCGTGTTTCCAAGAATGCCGCACGCTCGGGCCACCGCTTCAGAATGGCGAACATGGTCAGCATCATCTGCCCGAACTGCGGATTTCGCCGTCTAATTGACACAAGCCGCTTTACGGTGTCAGATACCTTTATTCCCGGTCAGAATGGCTACGAAAGCGCGGATTACTATCAGAAATGCAGCCGATGCAATGAGGAGATCGGCATCAAAAAGCTGAAATAATCATCAAGAGCACGCCGCACAGCCGACTGGCTGATTAAACATGACGGACGAGCCTGATGTATAGCTTCCAAGCTATGCATTTGGCTCGTTTTTTTGTCCCTGCGGATTACCTGAAATGCCTGTCCTGTAGAAAAGGGGGTTCGATTTCCGAGATGCGCCTGCTTATCAGCGGGATCAGTAATGCTTAGGACCCATGCGCACTCTTATGTTTTCGTCCAATGCGCTGCTTTCCAAAGAGAATGGGGACATTTCTCATCCCCGCGCCCAGGATGCTGACTGAAGGCCCAACCAACTGCCCCAATGGTAACTCGCACCGCCCAACCCGGAGCCGCTGATCACGGCATTTCGCAGGAAGGCGCGGGCGGTGCTCACAGCAACGATACTGCGAAGTCGCTGCAAGACCAGAAACGGAGAGATTCGTAATGGCTGCAGCTGTATTCAATGCACCCTTTTTCGGCTCTCCGACAGCAAAAAATGCAAGGAGAGCTTGAAAAATGAAGGTTCGCTATCGCAATTCTGACACCACCACTATCGAAATCGAAACCAGTGAAGAGATCGCCGTCACCCTGACCGAGAGCTACCGCAAGGAAGACAACCTTGCCCGCAAATGCCGCTATCACCACTACAGCTATGACGCCATCGACTTTGAGGGCGAGGAGTATGCCGATCCGGACACCCCGGAGACCATCCTCGCGGCTTCCGAAGCTGAGGCCGAAAGCAATGCCCGGTACGCGCAGGCGCTCACCCTGCTGACCGAGGTGCAGCGGAACCGGTTCCTCATGTACGCCGCGGGCCTGTCCACCCATGAAATCGCCCGGCGCGAGGGCACGAATCAGAAGTCGGTTCACGAGTCCATCGAGGCTGCCCGCAAAAAGCTGAAAAAGTTCTATGCGGACACCCCCTCAAATTGACATCCCAATCTCCGTATTGCGCCAAGGGCAGTAATGTCCGGCAGAGAGGAGGTCAGAAGATGACCCAGATGACCCTGAAGCACCGTGTCCGCATCAATGTGTGCGATGAGCATGGTCGCAAGCAGCCGGTTCTGCGCAGCGGAACGGCGCGGCTTCCGCAGCGGCTGCTGAAATGGCTGTTCGGCGATTTCTGCGAGGTGCTGGTGCTTACCCCCGGCAAGACCGTCGGCGAGGTGGAGATTCACGAGGTTCCCCCGGAGGTGAAAGAAGATGCACCTGTATGAGATCAACACGGAGATCGCCCTGCTGATGCAGCAGCTTGCGGTCGATGAGGAAACCGGCGAAATCCTCACCAGCTCCGAGGATATCCTCCAGCAGCTGAATGCGCTGGACATGGAGCGCTCCCGGATTCTGGAGTATCTGGCCAAGGTAGTGCTGGACACCCGCGCCGAGGCCGCAGCGCTGAAGGCCGAGGAAGAACGCCTTGCCAAACGCCGCCGGGTCTTCGAACACCGCGAGGAGCGCCTTATCGAGGTGCTGGACCGCGAGTGCAGCGGACAGAAAACGGACCTCGGTATTGCCACCCTCCGCTACCGGGCAACCAGCCGGGTGGAGGTGTCCGACTCCGCGAAGGCCATCAGCTGGCTGCGCAGGCACAAGTACCGCGACTGCATCCGCGTCAAGGACCCCGAGGTGGACAAGACCGCTGTGCGCCGCCTGCTGACCGACGGCAATACGATACCGGGCATTGCGCTGGTTACCGGCCAGTCGTGCTCCCTGAAGTGAAATGGAGGAAGAAACACATGAGCTTTCCTGTAGACGATTTCGGTATGAACATCCGGGCCGAGGTGAAGGCCTACAACTTCGGCTTTTCCACGGCGAAGAACCTGGCCAGCGTGATTCGCGCCAACGACAAGGTGACGGTCGTGACCTTCGCCCTGCCGACCCATGCGTGCTTCCGGCCCAACGGTCTCGGCATCTGCCCGCAGAACGTGACGATCATTGCCAACAGCCGGTATGCCGATCAGGCGCTGGAGCTGAAGCAGGCGTACCCCGAGCTGCGCATCTTCCTTGACCCGCGTGTCCACGCGAAGATGACGCTGGCCTCCTCCGGCAAGGTGTGGCTGGGCAGCGCGAACATGGCCATGAGCAACAGCCTCGACTCCACCATCGGCATCGAAAGCCCGGCGGTGTATGCGTACTTCATGGACCAGATCCGCCGCAGCGGCCTGCTGTGCCCGGAAAACGAGCTGCAGCTGGGCTTCGATGATCCCGTCTATGACGGCAAGCCCGTCTGCGCCGCGGAGGACTTCGACGAGCTGGATGATGATGAGTAAGGAGGGGTCCCATGTTACCGATCAAGAGCGGACGCCTGAACAAGCCGGTCAAGGCCGTGATCTACGGCCTTGAGGGCACCGGCAAGAGCACGCTGGCGGCGCAAACGCCCAACCCGCTGTTTCTGGACACCGAGGGCGGCACGACCTACCTCGATGTGAGCCGCATCGACCAGTTTACCGGCTGGGAGGGCCTGCTGAACACCATCGAGGAGGTGGCGAGGGACACCTCCTGCTGCTCAACGTTGGTCATCGATACCGCTGACTGGGCTGAACAGATGGCCATCAAGCATATCTGCGAGAAGTACAAGCAGACTGGTCTGGAATCCTTCGGCTTTGGCAAGGGCTATACCTACCTCGCTGAGGAGTTCGCCCGGATGCTCCGTGCCTGCGAAAACGTGCTAGCTTCGGGCCGCAATGTGGTCATCGTGGCCCACGCCCGTGTGCGCAAGCAGGAGCTGCCCGAGGAAATGGGTGCCTTCGATCACTGGGAACTCAAGCTCTCCCGGCAGTGTGCGCCCCTGCTGGCCGAGTGGCCGGACCTGCTGCTGTTCGTCAGCTACAAGACCTTCGTTTCCGGCACCGAGAGCGGCAGCAAGAAGGCCAGCGGCGGCAAGCGCGTCATGTATGCCACGCATCATCCCTGCTGGGATGCCAAGAACCGCTTCGGCCTGCCGGATGAGATGGACCTGGATTACAGCCACATCGCGCACCTGTTCACCGGTCAGTCTCCTGTCCCGGCTCCGCCCGCACAGCCGGATTTCCTTGCCGAGCTGGCTGCCCGCATGGAGCGGGACGCCGTAACCGAGGCACAGCTTCGTCAGGTGGTCGCCCAGAAGGGCCACTATCCCGAGGATGTTTCTCCCGCACAGTATCCCCCGGATTTCTTCCGTCAGTGGCTGTTCCCGCACTGGGACAAGATCGTGGACGTGATTCGCAGCAGCCCTGAGTACACGCCGTTTTGAGGAGGTAAAGCACAATGAGCAACTATGATGCCAACCTGATGGACTGGGACTCCGCCATTGAGTCCGACGGTCAGCAGTTTATCGTTCTGGACGAGGGTGACTACACCTTCACCGTGACCGGCTTTGAGCGTGGCCGCTATCCCGGCAGCGCGAAGATTCCCGCCTGCAACAAGGCCAGCCTGACGCTCACCATCGACCTGCCCGGCGGCCAGACCGCCAGCTGCAAGGAGGACCTGATCCTGTACCGCACCCTCGAATGGAAGCTGGCGGCCTTCTTCCGTGCCATCGGGCAGAAGAAGTCCGGCGAACGCGTGGTCATGGACTGGAGCAAGGTGCTGGGTGCCCGCGGTCGCGCACACTTCAAGCCTCGCACCTATACCAGCAACGGCTCCGAACACACCACCAACTCCGTGGACCGCTACTACGATTTCGATCCGCAGGCCATGCAGCAGGATTGGGTACGTGATGCTGAGCAGGCCGTGATGAACGGCACCGCACAGCAGATGCCGTCCCAGCCCCAGTATGTTCAGCAGCAGATGGGCTGGAAGAACGGAGGTTTCTGATCATGATGCAGCTCCGGCCTTACCAAAGTGAAGCCGTGACTGCCATTCGCCGCGAGTGGGCGGAGGGCAAGCAGCGCACACTGCTTGTTCTCCCCACAGGCGGTGGCAAGACGGTCGTGATGTCCAAGGTTGCCGAGGGGGCCGTGTGCGAGGGCGGCAGAGTCCTCATCATGGCGCATCGCGGCGAGCTGCTGACGCAGGCCGCGGACAAGCTCCGCATGGTCACTGGCCTCGAAAGCGCCATCGAGAAAGCGGAAAGCAGCAGTCTGGGCAGCATGTTCCCCGTGACGGTCGGCTCGGTGCAGTCCCTGTGCCGGGAACGCCGACTGTCCCGGTTCCCGCGGGACTATTTCTCCACGATCCTTGTGGATGAGGCGCATCACTGTCTGGCAGACAGCTATCAGCATGTGCTGGCACATTTCTCGGACGCAAACGTTCTGGGCGTGACCGCTACCCCAGACAAGCTGCTGAAAAAGCAGATGGGCCTGTATTTTGACAGTCTGGCCTATGAGTACACCATGAGGCAGGCCATCAAGGACGGGTATCTCTGCCC
>CAMDVP010000204.1 GCA_945877525.1 uncultured Clostridia bacterium
CACGCTGATGAACATCATCGGCTGCCTTGACACGCCCAACGAGGGCACCTACGCCCTCCACGGGCGGGATGTACAGGATCTGGACGAAAGTGAGCTGGCCCAGGTACGCAGCCGGGAGATCGGGTTTGTCTTTCAGTCCTTCCAGCTTTTGCAGCGGCAGGACGCCCTGCAGAATGTGGAGCTTCCTCTGATTTATAACGGCATGCCCGCCCACGAGCGCCCTGCCCGCGCCCGGCAGATGCTGGAGCGCGTGGGGCTTGCGGATAAGCTGCATCATTACCCCAACCAGCTTTCCGGCGGGCAGCAGCAGCGCGTGGCCATCGCCCGGGCCCTGGCCAACAATCCCACCATCCTCCTGGCCGACGAACCCACCGGCGCCCTGGATCAGCAGACCGGCCGCCAGGTGATGAACCTGTTCCACGACCTGAACGAGGAAGGACATACCATTATCATGATTACCCACGACATTGGCATTGCGCGGCATGCCCGCCGCATTGTCCGCATCCTGGACGGCGAGCTGACCGAGGGGGTGGCCGAGGATGCTTAAGGAAAGCCTGCGGATGTCCTGGCAGAACATCAGGGGCAACAAGATGCGCACCTTCCTGACCATGCTGGGCATCATTATCGGCGTGACAGCCATCATTACCCTGATTACCACCGTGGAGGGCGCGACAGGGGAAATCACCAGCCAGTTCACTGCCCTGGGCGCGGGCCGCGTGACCGTTTCGGTCACCGGTACGCCCCTCAAGCCCGGCTTGAACAGCACGGATATCCAGCGCATCAGCCGGATTGACAACATCACCGGCGTGGATCCCACGGTGTCCTTCACAAGGCATGTGGCTGGAGACGGCCGCCTGGCAGAGGACGTGACCATCGAAGGCCGCAGCTCCGCCTATTTCAGTGGGGAAAGCGGAGGTATCGGCATGGGCCGGGGGCTAACCGACATGGACATGGATCGTCACAGCCGGGTGTGCGTCATTGACCAGACGCTGCATGCCGCCCTTTTCCCCAATGAAGATCCCATCGGCAAGGAGATCGTCATCGCCGGGCTGACCTACACCGTGGTGGGCATGCTGGACGACAGCAGCGACAGCGATGTGATGCGGGCGATGTCAACCATGTCCGGGGGCAGCGACGGCGGAACAGCCATTATTCCTTACCAGGCCGCGCTGCGGATGATGGGCAGCAATTCGGTGAATTCCCTGACGCTGTACCTGAAGGACACCAGCCAAAGCGATGAAACCATCACCGCCGTGGAGGATGTGCTCAACGCCGCCTTCAACTACCGCGACAACGCTTATCGCATCATCAACCTGGAAAGCCTGTTGGACACCATGAACACCATGACCGGCATGATGACCACCCTGCTGGCGGGCATCGCGTCCATCGCCCTACTGGTAGGCGGCATCGGAATCATGAACATGATGCTGGTTTCCGTCAGCGAGCGCACCTCGGAGATCGGTCTGCGCAAGGCTTTGGGTGCAAAGCCTTCGCTAATCCAGGCGCAGTTTCTCATCGAATCGGTGATGCTCAGTCTCATGGGCGGGCTGATTGGCATTGTGCTGGGCGTGGCCCTGTCCATGCTGATTGCAGCCTGGATCGGCATCGACTTCACCCTGTCCACCGGCGCCATTGTCCTGGCCTTCACCTTCTCGGCCACGGTAGGCATTCTCTTCGGTTGGGCGCCTGCGCGCAAGGCTTCCCGCCTTAACCCCATCGACGCCTTGCGCAGTATGTGATTTTTTCCCTTGCGTGCGGGGAAAATCATGCTATAATGGATTCAGAACGTTTTTCCCGTATGAAAGGAGCATGCCATGTTTACCATTCTGGTAGCGGAGGACGACTTGGCCCTGCAGCGCATGATGTGCGCCTTCCTCGGCCTGAACGGTTATCAGGCCATCCCCGCATGCAATGGCGAGGAGGCGCTTTCTCAGATCGAGCGTACCATGCCCGACCTGGTGATTGCCGATGTGATGATGCCCGTGATGGACGGCTGGGAGCTGACGCAGGAATTGCGCAGGGCCTATCCCCTGCTGCCCATCATGCTTGTCACCGCCCGCACCACCCTGGAGGACAAGCGTACCGGCTTTGCCTGCGGAGCGGACGACTATCTGACCAAGCCCGTGGACCTGGACGAGCTTCTGCTTCATGTTGGCGCGCTGCTGCGGCGCTCCCAGGCCATGACCAGCCACAAGCTGACCGTGGGCGAAACCCTCCTGGACTACGACTCGCTGACCGTATCCCGTGGAGAATTGTCCATCACCCTGCCCAAGAAGGAATTCTACCTTTTGTTCAAGCTGCTCAGCAGCCCCCGGCAGATTTTCACAAGGCGGCAGCTGATGGATGAAATCTGGGGCATGGACGCCCAGAGCGACGAACGCACGGTGGATGTGCACATCAAGCGTTTGCGGGAGAAATGCGAGGTTTTTCCCGACTTTGACATTGTAACGGTGCGCGGGCTGGGCTACAAGGCGGAAAAGCGCAATGGATAAAAAGCTGCGGATCAGACCCTATTCCTTCCGAAACCGCATGCTGGCGGCGCTGTTTCTGTGCGCCCTGGCGGCCTGCCTGTTTTCTGCCATTGGCTCCTTTGTGGTCAGTATGGTCAACCTGAGCAACGAAATGGCCGCCAATGAGCGCGAGGCTGCCGTCTACCTGCTGGGGCTGGACCAGAAAACCACCCTGGATCCGGAGGAGATGCTCTCCATGGCCCGACGGGAAAACCTGGCCCTGTCGGTGGTGGCAAGCCCGGCCCAGCACCTGACGCAGGAGCAGCTGGACAGCGTGATGAACGGGCAGGTGCTGACCATCAGCACCAAGGCTCTGCCCTCCACCTATGTGCTGGTGGATGACCAGGTGGTGTGCATCCGTACCTCCCGGGACTTCAATTTGTACCTGAGCGTATTTCCCCGCATTGGCGTAGCGCTGCTTCTGTCGCTGGTGTTGTTTCTGCTCTTGTCCGTGCTGGCCAGCGCCGTTATTTCCAAGCCCATCAGTGAAATCACCCGGGCCACCCGCCTGATTCAGGAGGGAGACTTTACCGTCCGCCTGCCGGAAAACCGCCCCGGCGAGGTGGGCGAATTGATGCACTCCTTCAACGGCATGACCGAGGCGCTCTCCCGCACAGCCTATCTGCAAAAGGACTTCATCAGCAGCATTTCTCATGAATTCCGAACGCCCATTGCCTCCATTCGCGGCTTTGCCCGCCTTTTGCAGATGCCCGGGCTGGACGAAAGCTCCCGCCAGGAATATGTGGGCATGATTGCCCAGGAGAGCGACCGGCTCTCCCGCCTGTCGGATACGCTTTTGCGCCTGTCCGCCCTGGAGCGGCAGCTGGCCCCGGCCTCCCTGTCCGTGTTCCGGCTGGACGAGCAGATTCGCCAGGTCATCCTGCAGCTGGAGCCCGCCTGGTCATCCCGGCAAATCGACTGGCAGCTGGATTTGGCCCCCGTGACCATCGAATCCGACGCGGAGCTGCTTGTCCAGGTATGGATCAACCTGGTTCAGAACGCCGTCAAGTTTTCCGACGATGGGGGCGTCATTGAAATCCGCGTTCAGGAAACCGACATGGCCGAGGTTGTGATCACCGACCACGGCGTGGGCATGAGCGAGGAAACCATGGCCCGCATGTTCGACCGCTTCTATCAGGGCGATACCTCCCGCAGCCATGAGGGCGTGGGACTGGGGCTATGCCTGGTCAAGCGCATTATGGATATTCTGGGCGGCGAAATCCGCGTTCGTTCCGCCCCTGGCGAGGGCAGCAGCTTCCGCGCCCGCCTGCCCCGCATGAATAAAGCCGACTGAAGGAGACCCACATGAGCAGCGAACCCACCCTTACGCCCGCCGAATTTCAGAAAATGGTAGACGACTTCTTTTCCGTGCAGTGCCGCTATCAGGCCGCCATCCGGGAAATTCAAACCAAGCTGGAAAACCTTGACGATGAATTCCAGATGAAGCACCGGCGCAACCCCATCCACCATATGCAAAGCCGCATGAAAACCATCCGCAGCATGATGGAAAAGCTTGAGCGCAAGCATCTTCAGCAGAGCATCACCTCCGCCGTGGATAACCTCACGGACATCGCGGGCATCCGGGTCATCTGCTCCTACCTGCAGGATGTGTACACCGTGGCCGATCTGCTCACCAGCCAGGACGATGTGCATGTGGTCAAGGTGCGGGACTATATCAAAAGCCCCAAAAGCAACGGCTACCGCAGCCTGCATCTGGTGGTGGAGGTGCCGGTATATCTCTCGGAGGGGCGGCTGGCCGTACCCGTGGAGGTGCAGATTCGCACCATCGCCATGGACTTCTGGGCTACCCTGGAGCATTCCCTGCGCTACAAGGCCCAGGATCAGGTGCCGCAGAGCATTTCCGACGAATTGCAGCAAACCGCCGCCGACATCGCCGCCCTGGATGAGCGCATGCAGGGCATCCACGATGAGGTCGAGCTGCTCTCTTCCCTGCCCCGGGAAGAAGAATGACGCATACCAGCCCGTCAGGCCGCCATACTATGTTCAGGGACAGGAGGCGGTTATGTGACGGGCTTTCTTTTTGCGCTGATTGCCGGAGCGGCCATGAGCGTTCAGGGCGTGATGAACACGCGCCTTGGGGAAAAGGCGGGCGTATTGGAGACGAACGCCTTCGTGCAGCTGACGGGCTTTGCGCTGGCGCTGGCCATCGCGCTTATCTTCGGCAAGGGGGACATCCGCCGGCTGCCTCAGGCGCCATGGTATACCTGGCTTGGCGGCGTGCTGGCCCCGGTCATCACCGTGACGGTGATGCTCTCCATCGGCAGTCTCTCTCCTACGGTGGCCATTTCCACCATTCTCCTCGCCCAGCTCACCGTGGCTGCGCTGATTGACGCCACGGGCTTCCTTGGCGCGGAGAAGCTGCCCTTCACCTGGCAAAAGCTTCTGGGCGTAGCCCTGATGGTGGGCGGCGTACTGCTGATGAAATGGAAAACCTCGTGATTCTTCCCTTCCCTGCCGCAACAAAGCGGCTTTTTTTCTTTTTCCCCACCCGGCGCGAAATGTGTCGGACGAATCCGGCCCTCGTCGCATAACCTGCCATTTTTCGCGGCAGGATATACGGTGTGTGCGGTGAAATAGCCGTATATCAACTGCAAGGAGGCCGGCAAGATTATGCTTCGATCAATGCGGGACGGCGAACGGCTGCTGGTCGGGCTGGACGGCGAGCTGGATCACTTTTGCGCCCAGAGCGTGCGGCGCGAGCTGGACAGCATGCTGCGGGATCCCACTGTACGCCAGCTGATCCTGGACTTTTCCGGGTTGACATTCATGGATTCCTCCGGGATCGGCGTGATCCTGGGGCGCTACCGGGTGCTGCGGGAGCGGGGCGGCTCAATGGGGGTTATCCACATGAACGACCATGTCAGCCGCATATTCCATATGTCCGGCATGGACAGGGTGATTCACCAGCTTGACAAGGTGCAGGAGGCGCGCAGATGAGCAGGAGAAACGAAATGGAAACC
>CAMDVP010000205.1 GCA_945877525.1 uncultured Clostridia bacterium
GCCCCGCTGCCAGATGTAGGCCGTATCGCCCCGGGCCACGCCCACGTCGATCATGTCCGCCATCACCAGGGGCACAATCAGCTCGAAGATCGCCTCAATCAGCTTGAAAACAGGCCCCAGAAACACCTGAAGGCGGTAGGGCTTGAGAAACCGGATCAGTCGTTTCACCCATCCATCGTCCTTTCATCAGTTGAGTGCAACCTGGCTGAGCCTGTCGCGGTAATAACCCGCCGCCTCAGCCTCCACGGCCCGGCGTTCCTCCTGCAGGGCCGGATCCTCACGCAGCTGCTTCATGCAGCGGGAGGCCTCCTCCAGCAGCCGAACGTCGCCGTCCAACAGGAAATCCGCCATCATTTCGCCGGATTGTCTTGTACCCATCAGGTCTCCCGGACCGCGCAGCTCCAGATCCTTCTGCGCCACCAGAAACCCGTCGTTGGTCTGCGTGAGAATGCGCAGACGCTCGTTTTCCTCCGCCAGAAGGAAGCACCAGCTTTCGACATTCCCGCGCCCTACCCTGCCCCGCAGCTGGTGCAGCTGGGACAGCCCGTAGCGCTCGGCATTTTCAATCACCATGACCGTAGCATTGGGCACGTTAACCCCCACCTCGATCACCGTGGTGGACACCAGCACGTCCAACTCCCCTGCGGCAAAGCGGTGCAGCACGTCGGCCTTTTCCTCCGCGCCCTGCGCGCCCCAGGTGAGTCCCACGCGGAGCCCTGCCAATTCGTCCCGGGTCAGCCCGTCGAAGGTCGCCCGGGCAGAGCGCACGTTGTCGATCATCTCGCTGTCCTCCACCAGGGGGCATACCACATATGCCTGCCGGCCCTGCTTTACCTGCTCCCGCAGGAAGCCGTACATGCCGCCGCGCTTTTCCTCCGGCACAATGCGGGTCTTCACCGGCACGCGGCCGGGGGGAAGCTCGTCCACAACGGAAATGTCCAGATCGCCGTAGAGGATCAGCGCCAGAGTGCGTGGAATGGGTGTGGCGGACATGACCAGCACATGGGGCGCGCGCTGCTCCACAGCGCCCTTGTCCTGCAGGGCGGAGCGCTGCCGCACTCCGAAGCGGTGCTGCTCATCGGTGATGCTCAGGCCCAGGCGCTGATATTCCACGCCTTCGCTGATGAGGGCGTGGGTACCAAAAACCGCCTGCCACTCGCCGCTTTGAAGACACCTTCGGGCCTCGCGCTTTTCCTTCGCCCGCATGGAGCCCGTCAGCAGTCCGCAACGGATGCCCAGGGGCTCCAGCATGGCGCAGGCGGATTCATAGTGCTGCCGGGCCAATATCTCCGTCGGGGCCATCATGGCCGCCTGATACCCTGCGCCGCATACCAGGGCGATGGCCCCGAAGGCCAGGGCTGTTTTGCCGCAGCCCACATCGCCCTGCACCAGGCGGCTCATGGCCCGTCCTTTTCGCAGATCAGCGGCGATTTCCTCCAGAACCCGCCGCTGCGCCCCCGTGGGCGCAAAGGGCATGGCACGCCAATACGCCTCGGGGGCATCCTTCGCAAGGGGCAGGGCAAAGCCGTCCTCCTTCTGCCCCCGAAGCATGGAAAGCGCCGCCTGATACATCAGCATCTGCTCAAAGGCCAGGCGGCGGCGCGCCCTCCGCAGGCTATCCACGCTGTCGGGAAAATGCGCCTGCCGAATGGCGAAATTCCTCTCGCACAATCCATAGCGCAGCCGCAGGGAGCGCGGCAGCGTTTCGGGGCAGCAATCGTCCACCTGGGTGAGCGCCGTTTGCATCATCTCGCGGAAGGTCTTGGCCGGGATGCCCTTCACCCCGCGATACACCGGCTGGATGGAGGGCTCCGTCACACGCTGGGGATTTTGAAGCGCGCGGCGGCCGTTCTTTTCCACCACGCGGCCATAGAGCATCACCGTTTCCCCCACGGGCAGCTGCTGGCACACCCAGGGCTGATTATACCACACCATGGGCAGGCGTCCGCTGTCATCATGCAGGGTGGCCGTCACACGGGTCAGCCCGGCGAAGCGGTTCAGCTTCGGCGCGTCCCGCACCTCGCCCATAACCAGCACCTCGCCGCCCCGGGCTTCCCTGCAGGAGGTGACGCGCGTCCTGTCCTCATAGCGGACGGGCAGACAGCATAACAAATCGCGCAATGAGACAATGCCCATTGCGCGTAAGGATTCCAGGCGGGTTGGGCCAATGCCCTTGAGGGAGGTAAGCTCCATCGTCACTCCACAGAAATCAGGTAGTAATACAGCGGCTGGCCGCCCATGTGGCACTCCACGTCGCAGTTGGGATAAGCATCGGCAATTTCGGCGGACAGCTGCTGCGCCTCGTCCTCGGTGGTGTCCGCGCCGTAGTAGACGGTAATCAGCTCGTCCTCGTCGGTCACCACGGCCTTCATCATTTCCATCACCACATCGTGGATGCTGCTGCCGGAATACTCAATCTTGCCGTTGTGCAGGCCGATAATGTCGCCCTCGCTGATGTGCACGCCGTTATACTCGCTGTCGCGCACAGCATAGGTAACGGTGCCGGTCTTGACCCGCTGGGCGGCCTCTTCCATGCGGGCGGCGTTTTCCTCGCCGCTCACGTCGGGCTGGAAAGCCACCGCGGCAGCAATGCCCATGGCCACGTTCTTGGTGGGAATCACATGAACTTCCTTCTCCGCCAGTTCGGCTGCCTGCTGGGCCGCCAGCACCACGTTGCCGTTGTTGGGGAACACGAACACGCACCGGGCGTTCACCGCGTTGATGGCGCTGAGAATATCGTCAATGGAGGGGTTCATGGTCTGCCCGCCCTCGACAATGTGATCCACCGTCAGGTCGCGGAAAATCTGGCTGAAGCCCTCGCCCAGGGATACCGCCACCATGCCGAATTCCTTCTCCGGCTCGGCGGGCGCTTCCTCCTGGGCAGGCGCGTTCTTCCGCTCGTTTTCACGGCGCTGCTCCAGCATGTTTTCAATCTTCAGGTTAATCAGCTCGCCCAGCTCCAGCCCATACTCGAGGGCATTGCCGGGGTTGTTGGTATGCACATGCACCTTGACCAGGGACATGTCCCCTACCACCATCACACAGTCGCCAATGCGGTTGAGGCGGCGGCGGAAGGAGTCCACGTCGTGCTCGTTGCAGTCCTCCTTGATGTTCTGGATGGAGAACTCCGTGCAGTAGGCAAACTTGATTTCGCCCAGGGCGTCGTGGTCGTCCTCGAAGCAGGCGGTGCCGTCCTCCTCCATGGAGGCCGTGGCATCGGTGATTTCCTCGCCCCGCATCACCGCGGCATAGCCGGTATAGATCAGCAGCAGGCCCCGTCCGCCGGAGTCCACCACGCCGGCCTGCTTGAGGGCAGGCAGCATGTCGGGGGTGCGCTTGAGGATGGCCTCGCCGCTTTTGAGCATGACGGTCATCAGCGCGTCGTAATCGTCGGGATCCTTCTGCACCTGCTTGAGGGCGTCCTCGGCAATCACCCGGGCCACGGTGAGGATGGTGCCCTCCTTGGGCTTCATGACGGCCTTATAGGCGGTATCCGCGCCGGCCTTGAGGGCGTTGGCGAACTGAACGGGGGTGATCTTCTCAACGCCGTTTAGCGCCTTGGCAAAGCCGCGCAGCAGCTGGGAGGTAATCACGCCGGAATTGCCCCTGGCGCCCTTGAGCGCGCCCTTGGCCAGGGCGTTTGCCGCCTCGTCCGCGCGAAGGTATTCCTTGCTGTTCACCTCGCGGGTTGCGCTCTGCATGGTCAGGGACATGTTGGTGCCGGTATCGCCGTCAGGCACGGGGAACACGTTCAGCGCGTCCACCGCCTCGCGGTTCTTTTCAAGCAGGGCCGCGCCGGCAACCACCATGTCGCGCAGCAGCAGGCCGTCAATCGTCTTAAACTGAATCAAGGATCGTTTCCTCCGTTCACGGGCGTCGGGCCGCATCAGATGCGGATGCCCTCCACCGAGATATTGACCTTGCGAACCTTCACGCCCGTCATGCTTTCCAGCTTGTAGCGAACGGTGTCCACGATGGTTTTGCACACCTCCGCAATGGAGATGCCATATTCCACAATGATGAAGAGATCCACATCCAGCATATCGCCCGCGTTGCGGATCTGCACGCCCTTGGAAAGATTTTCGCGGCCGAGCCACTCCACCAGGCCGTCCTTGGCGCGGCGAGAGGACATGGCGACGATGCCGTAGCATTCCAGCGCGGCATAACCAACGACCTTGAGCATCACGTCCTCGGTGATGTAGATCGTGCCGATATCATTCTTGATCTTGCATTCCATGGTCTGATCCTACCTCCTTATGCGGGATTGCCTGTGAGGCAGAGTCTCGGCATGGCAGACCATGCCAAAGATACCCAGTTTTCAGGGTTCATCATGTAGTATACAGGATTTTGCCCCTTTTAGCAAGGGCTTTTTTTGTGCTTGACAGGAAGGCTGTTTGCGCCTATAATGCCAGATATCAGGGCAATGAGGAGAAGGAGTACCCGCAGTGTCCGCGCCTGAAGAGAGCCTCCGGTTGGTGCAAGGAGGCGGCGCTCCCGCGGCGAATACAGCTCCGAGCCATCCGCTGAACGAACTTTGCCAGTAGGCGGTATCCGGTGCGCCGGTTACAGCGCGGGAGGATTGCCTGATCCTCGCTGAGGGCTCCCTTTGGGGCCGAACATGGAAGTGGTACCGTGACGCTGTCACCTTCCTGAGCCGCGTGCTCGGGAGGGTTTTTTGTTTGCAGGAGGAGGGATACAGGATGAACCTTGACTCGCTGACCTTTGCCCGCCGCTTTGACGGGGTGAACGGCAGCGCCATCCGCGAAATCTTCAAAATGATCGCCAGGCCCGGCATGATTTCCTTCGCCGGGGGCAATCCCGCCCTGTCCGCCCTGCCGGACGAGACGGTTGCCCGCATTGCCCGGGAGGTGCTGGAGCAGGACGGCAAGCGTATCCTGCAGTATGGCGCGACGGAGGGCTATCCGCCGTTTCTGGAAAGCCTCATGGCCTATGCGCAGGCGCAGCTGGGATGCGGCATCCCCGCCGTGCTGCCGGTCACCGGCTCCACCCAGGCCATGGATTTGCTCTGCAAGGCGCTGATCAATCCCGGAGACGTGATCCTTGTGGAGAATCCGTCCTTCCTGGGCAATCTGCAGTGCATGCACCTCTACGAAGCGCAGCTGGTGCCCGTGGAGAGCGACGATCACGGCCTGATCCCCGAAAAGGTGGAGGAGGCCATGCGCCGCCATCACCCGAAGATGCTCTATGTGATTCCCACCTTCCAGAACCCCACCGGCAAGACCCTCGCCCTGGAGCGCCGCCGCCCCATTGCAGAGCTGGCCGCAAAGTACGGCGTGGTGGTGGCCGAGGACGACCCCTCCCGCGACCTGCGCTACATGGGAGAGTCGCTGCCCTCCATCAAGACCTTTGATCGGGAGGGCGGGCTGGTGTTCCTGGGCTCCTTCAGCAC
>CAMDVP010000206.1 GCA_945877525.1 uncultured Clostridia bacterium
ACTGGCGGTAAAGGGCCTGATATGCCATGCCTGCCTCCGTTATTCCTGATGATTCCCGCCGCTCTCCGGCGCGGGAATGACAAACAGCGCCGTCACCATGCTCCCATCCGGCCTTTCAAAGGACAGGAAAGCGTTGCCCTGCCATTTCAACAGGCCCTCGTCCCCCGGGAACAGCGCCCGGGCGTGGTCGCCCTGAATGATAAAGGTTTTCTTCCGCCCGTCCGCAAGGGCGAAGGTCGCCTCGCTGGCTCCCTGCAGGGTGATGAAATTCATCCGGCGGAAGTTCTTCTCCACCCGGGCCTCAGCAGTCTTTATTTCATGCTGCGCTTCACTCATGGTTCTTCCTCCCGCAGGTCAAGCATATGCCTGATATCCTCCAGCTTGCCCTGTCCGATGCCCCGCACCGCCAGCAGATCCTCCGGATAATGGAACGGTCCGCCCTGCTGCCGCTCTGACGCGATGGCCTGCGCCAGCACCGGGCCGATGCCGGGCAGCGCGGTGAGGGCCTCCGCGTCCAGGGTGTTCACACAGATCTCTCCCTGTGGCAATGGGATGGCTTCCACTGTGGCGCTTCGGCCCGTGGCAGGCACAGCAGGCTGCTCCGTCCTGCCAACCGGAAGAGCCTGCCCCAGCAGCAGGAGCAGGCATGCCGCCAGCAGCAGCCAGCCCAGGCCGCTCCTGACGGCATCACCCACGCGCTTCATCACACGCTCCTGCGAACCTTCTGTCCCTCGCGGGAATCCTCCAGAATATAGCCCGCCGCCTTGATGGCGTCGCGCAGCTCGTCCGAGCGCTTCCAATCCTTGTTCTTGCGGGCCAGGGCGCGCTCATCCACCATGCGCTGGATGTCCTCGGGCAGCGCGTCCTCCTCCTTTTGCAGGATGCCCAGCACGTCGCACAGGGCCTTAAGGCTGCCAAGCGCACCCTCCACGGCGGCCTTGCTGCTGCCCGCGTTCAGCGATACATTGGCGTCCTTCACCAATTCGAAGATCGCGCCCAGGGCGTCGGCGGTGTTCAGGTCGTCGTCCATGGCGTCGTCAAAGCGCTTTTCGTCCGCCTTCACCCGGCCAAGGAAATCCGTCTCTTCCTGGGTGAGGGGCTGATCCTTCGCGCCGGCCAGCAGGTGCTTCATGTTGTCCCTTGCGGTATACAGGCGGGTCAGGCTGGCGTAGGCCGCGGCAATCTGCTCCCGGCTGAAGTTGATGGGGCTGCGGTAGTGGGCGGAAAGCATAAACAGCCGCACAGCCTCCAGGTCGTACTCCTTGGCGATATCCCGCACGGTGAAGAAATTGCCCAGGGACTTGGACATCTTCTGATTGTCCACGTTGATAAAGCCGTTGTGCATCCAGTACCGGGCAAAGGGCTTGCCCGTGGCGCCCTCGGACTGGGCAATTTCGTTTTCATGGTGGGGGAACAGCAGATCCTTGCCGCCGCAGTGAATATCGAAGGTCTCGCCCAGATACTTCATGGACATGGCGGAGCACTCGATGTGCCAGCCGGGACGGCCCATGCCCCAGGGGGACTCCCAGGCGGGTTCGCCGGGCTTCTGCGCTTTCCACAGTACAAAGTCCGCGGGATTCTCCTTGTCGGTTTCCACGTCCAGACGCTCGGAGGCTCCCATCTCGCGGTCCTCCACGCTCTGGCCGGACAGCTTGCCGTAGCCGGGGAAGGCGGACACGCGGTAATACACGTCGCCGCTCTTGCCGGGGTAGGCGTGGCCGTTGTCCACCAGACGCTGCACCAGGGCGATAATCTCCGCGATATGCTCGGTGGCCTTGGGATGCACCGTGGCCGGACGGATGCCCAAAGCCTTCGCATCCTTGTAATACTCGCCGATAAAGCGGTCGCCCAGCTCCTTGACGGTGATGCCCTCCTCATTGGCACGGCGGATCATCTTGTCGTCAATGTCGGTGAAGTTCTGCACGAAGGTTACCTCATAGCCCTCGCGCTCCAGCTGACGGCGCAGCACGTCGAAGGTGATAAAGGGCCGGGCGTTGCCGATGTGAAAGAAGTTGTACACCGTGGGGCCGCAGGCATAGATGCCCACCTTGCCCTCGTGCAGGGGCTGGAACAGTTCCTTCTTGCGGGTCATGCTGTTGTAGATATACATGCTTTATTCCTCCATACTCTTTTCTTCCGCTTCGTTCAGGTCGCGCCGGATCACACAGCCGCCCTCGCAATCGCCGCAGCCCATCTCGCAGGCCCGGCGGGCCAGGCATTCCTCCAGGTGGGTCAGGCGGGTGTAAAGCGACTGCATTTTCTCCAGCATGGGGTCGGGCAGATTAACCTGATCCAGGTCAATTTCATCCCTGCGCACATTCTTTTTGCGGACGACGCGCCCGGGATTGCCCACCACGGTGCAGTCCGGCGGCACGTTTTTGAGCACGATACTTCCCGCGCCCACCTTACAGTTGTCCCCAATGGTGATGGGACCCAGCACCTTGGCCCCCGCGCCGATGGTCACCCCGCTTCCGATGGTGGGATGGCGCTTGCCGGTTTCCTTTCCGGTGCCGCCCAGGGTTACGCCCTGATAGATGGTCACATTGTCGCCGATCACGGTGGTTTCGCCGATGACCACGCCGTCGCCGTGGTCAATGAACAATCCGCGGCCAATCACCGCGCCGGGGTGAATCTCGATGCCTGTCTTGTGCCTGGCGCGCTGGCTGATGATCCGCGCCCAGGTGATATGCCCTTTCAGATAAGCCCGATGCGCCCGTCTATGCGCCCGGATAGCCCGAAGCCCCGGGTAGCACAAAAGCACCTCCAGGCGGGAGCGGGCCGCGGGGTCACGGGCCATGACCGCCGCCACGTCCTCCCTCCACTGCTCAAACATGCCCTGTCGGCGGCATGATTCCGCCGCCTTCCTCCTTTTTTGCGCGATGGTACAGGGTATGCCTCCGCAAGAGCGGCTGTTCCCGCCCTGCGGTCAGCCTCTGTCAGGGCAACATCGCGCGGCGGTAACGTCAATCACGCGAAGGAGACGTGCCTTTCCCGGAAGGCGCGCGCCGGGCCGGACAGAAGCCGCTGTTCCGTGTCGCTTCGCCATGCCCATCGCCTCCCTCCGCTTTTCAGATGATTATACCATATCATGCCCGGTAAATCAATCTTGACGCAAAGAAAGGGCCGCCTCATGCAGAGCGGCCCACAGACAAGGAATACTCTTCGGTTCCGGCAGCGCACATGCGCCGTCTTGCCTGCGTCGAGCTTACAGATCGACCTGCTCGAAGCGTTTTTCCGCCATGCGGCAGCCCATAAAGGTCATCAGGCCGAACAGCAGGGCGCCAGCTCCCAGCGCCGCCAGCTTCCAGGGCATGTAGGCCGGATCGAGGGTATCCAGATACCGCCGCACGAAGGAAACCTGATGGACGGCCAGTTCCATGAGCACAATGTACACTGCCTGCGCCAGGCTTGCCAGGATGAAGGGCAGGCCCACCCGCTCCGGCTTCTGGTAATACAGGGGGAAAAACACCAGGTTGAACAGTCCCAGCATGACCAGGGCAAAGCCGAAGAAGGCCACGTTGGCGTCCATGCCCACCACGTTGCCGAAGCGGTTGATATGCTGGCTGAGGATGGCGAAGGGAACCGCTGCCACAACCTGGGCCAGCTGAATCACCACAGCCAGCAGCACCCGGGCGCGCACCAGGTCGCACCGCCGGACAGGAAGGGTCAGGGTATAGTCGATATCCTTGTTTTCCCGGCCGGTCAGGCATACAAAGAACAGTCCCAGGGTGGTGTAGAAAAACACCACATAATAGGGATAGGCAGGGATCATCAGCATGGCCGACAGCGCCAGAAACACCAGATTGGTGGGATGCAGCGCCAGGCGCAGCTCCTTGAGCAGCAGTTTTTTCATTGATCGTTCTCCTTTTCCATATGCACCATGATAGCGTCCAGGTCGGGGCGGAGGACAGGAACAGGCAGGCGCTGCGCGTCCTCGGCGCGCACCAGGGCAGTGCAGCCGTGTTTGGCGTGCTTCAGGCCGATCATCAGCGGACGGAAGGCTTCCGGCACATCGTTCTCCCACTCCACCAGGCGGTATTGCTCGGTAAAGGCCTTCAGCTCCTGGCTGACCATCACCCGCCCCTGATGGATGTAGGTAATGCGGTCGGCGCACTTGTCCAGATCAGCGGTAATGTGGGTGGAGAACAGGATGCTCACACCCTCCCGCTGCAGCTGGAGAAACACATCCGTCAGGTCATCCCGGCTGATGGGATCAAGGCCACTGGTGGGCTCGTCCAGAATCAGCATCTCTGCGCGGCGGGACATGGCCAGCGTCAGGCTGTATTTCACCCGCATGCCGGCGAAAGGGTGGCAGGCGTTTTGTCCTCATCCAGGTTGAACAGGCTCATATATCGCCGGTAAGCCTCCTCGTCCCAGCGTTCCTCGTAGAAGGAGCGGGTCACTGCCGTGATGGTATGCAGCTTTTTGCGCGTATAATGGTCTACTCCCCCGGACATAAAGGCCACTCTCTGCCGGATCTCCCGCTCATGACCCGCAAGGGGCATGCCGAAGAAGCGGATGTCGCCCTCATCCGGATGAACAAAACCTGTCAGGCACTTGAGCGTGGTGGATTTTCCCGCGCCGTTGCGTCCGATCAGGCCCATAATCTCCCCCTGACAAACGGTGAAGCCCGCATGGTCGAGGGTGAAGGCAGGGTAGCGCTTGGTCAACCCCTGCAGAGAAAGAATATCCATATGACGCCTCCTTTGATGGTTCCATAGAGCATGTTTCATAACACTTGTTATTTTATCATGTGCAGCACTGTCTGTCAATGCGGCATGGCTGAAAACCGCCTTTGCGCGCTTGACAGCATCAGATTGCCCCGCTACAATATCAGGAGAAGATCGTGGGAGGGATGCGCATGCCGCCGAAAATCCGTTATGACCGGGAGGCCGTGCTGCAGGCCGCCTACCGCATTGCCCGTTCGCAGGGGGCGGAGGCCGTGAACGCCCGGGCCATCGCCCGGGAGCTGGGCTGTTCCACCCAGCCGATTTTCCGTGCCTTCAGCGGTATGGAAGAGCTGCGTCAGGAGCTGCTTGGCCTTGCCAGGACATGCTACAACAGTTATATGGCCCGTAGCGCCGCCCTGGCCGACAAGCCCTACAAGGGAACCGGCATGGCTTATATTCTCTTTGCCCGGGAGGAGCCGCATCTGTTCCGCATGCTGTTTATGCGGGACCGCCTGCAGGAGGGCGGTGCGTTGGGCTCCGATGACGACAATCTGGAATATGTGATTCATCTGATTTGCGAAGCCACCGGCCTTGACCACGGCACCGCCCTGGCCTTCCACCTGGAGCTTTGGGTGTTCACCCACGGCCTGGCGGTGCTAATCGCCACGCGATACCTGCCCTACGATGAAGTGGAGATCAGTCGCATGCTCAGCGATCAGTATGAG
>CAMDVP010000207.1 GCA_945877525.1 uncultured Clostridia bacterium
CACAGGGCCAGGAGCGGTTCGTGGGTGGACAGGGCATGGCAGAGCGTCAGGGGGCGCTCGCCGGCCTCCCGCGGGCGGCGGGTGACGGTGAGCACCCGCTCCTCAGGACGGGCGGTTTCAAGAAACAGATCGGTGTAGGCCGGATGCTCCGACGGCTCGGAAAGCAGCTCGGGCACCAGGCAATCCGCCAGCTCCACAATGCGCTCCCGGGGGGAAAGGTTGGCAAGCTCGACCACATGAAGGAAGGAACCCCGCACCGGGTCGGTGAGGGCGGTGAGGGTGGTCTGAACCTGCCCGCAGATGCGGGAAAAGCGGATGCTGCCCTCGCTGAAGGCGGTATCCCCAGGCAGGACGGGGTCGGTCAAGCGGAAGGTTTCCCCCATGTCCCGCAGATAGAACTGGATGCCCTCTACCAGGGTGGGATCTGCGGTGAAACGGGTCAGGTTGACGCCGCGGCTGTACATGCGTCCAAGCCCCTGGGCGCTCATGAGCAGCAGTGCGTCCGGCCCGCCGATGAGGTGTGCGTCGATGGGCGCGGACAGGGGCGTGGCGGTGCGGCGGAAGGAGGGCTCCCGGGGCGCAAGGTTTTCCGGGTGGGAAAGGCGGGGCGGCAGGGTCAGGCGGGGAATCCGTTTTTCCTTGAGCAGCAGCGCGCAGGCTGCCGCCGAGGGCACGGCCATGAAATGCCGGGTCAGGATGCCGTCCGTCATGGCGTTGCACAGGGCGCACAGCAGCATGCCCTGGTGGTGGGCCATGTGACTTTGAACCATGGCCTCCCGGGTGTTTTCGGGCAGATGGGCAGGGTCGAAATCCAGGCTTTCGTAATAGCCCAGGCGGGCCAGCATGCCCCGGCTGCGCAGGCGCATCAGGCTGTCGTGAGCCACATGCGGGGCAAAGGGCAGGCACAGCGCGCAGGCATAGGGGGCGATGACCTTATGGGGCGCACAGGGCCCCAGAGCAGTCTCCGGCAGACCGAAGGCGTGGTACTGATAGTTCATCTGCTCGTCAAAGCGCCAGAACCCGCTTTCAGAAATACCGAACATGCCCTCCACCCCCGCGCGGCGCTGGGCATGGATCACGGCACGGACGGTATGCTCCGCCTGAGTGCCGGGGAATACGGGCAGAAGCAGCCGCGGCATCAGGTACTCAAAGGCCGTGCCGCTCCAGCTGACACAGGGCGTGCTCCGGCCCACGCGCACCAGGGTCCGGTTCAGCCGGGCAAAATGACGCAGCGGTACCTCCCTGCGCATCACCGCGACAAAGCTGAGCAGCTGCGCTTCACTGGCCAGCAGGTCGTAGTGGGCGGGAGTCGGCTGCCCTGTGCGGGCGTCCACGCCGATATGAAACAGCTGTGCTGCCGGATCAAACAGCCGGACAAGGGCCATGCCCCCGGCGAAGGCGTCCGCCCGCTCCGGCAGGGCGGTGTATTCAACCGGAACCTCCCGCAGGTGAGCGCGCAGCCCCTGGGCCAGGGCGATCAGGCAGGCGCACAGGTTGCCGCAGTCCACGCTGGATATAAATGGGGGATCCAGCACGGCAAGGGTGTCTGTGGCGTACCAGTTGTAGGGCAGACCGTGCCACAGAGGCAGCTGCTCAAGGGTGGACAGGGTTTCATCCACCCGGCGGCATAGCTCCTCGGTGCTGATGAGCAGCAACTCCCGCGCCGCCAGGCAGGAAAGCAGGTACATGCCGATGTTGGTGGGGGAGGTGCGCCGGGCCAGGCCGCGCCAGGGCTTTTCCTGCAGATTGTCCGGCGGCAGGAAGTGATCCTGCGCCGTCACGGTTTCCTCAAAGAAGCGCCAGGTAGCCTCGCATACGTCCATCAGGGAGGTTTCCATCTCGGCGGTCAGCCGGGACAAGGCGTGCAGGGGCGTGTCCATCAGGCTTTGAACGAAAGGAAAGCAGCACAGCGCGGCGGACGCGGCAAGTCCGGGCCAATAGACAGGCCCGCCCGTCAGGGAGGCAAGTGTCAGCGCGGCTGCGGCGGGGGCCTGACTCCAAAGGCTCCAGGCGGTGAGCCTGCCGCCGTTTCCGGCATGGGCGGAATCCACCCATTCCAGGCGCTTTTCATGGCGGATCAGCCCGCGCCACAGGGCTTTCCAGACAGCGTCTGCCCGAACAGCGGCCCGCAGGGGGAGCAGCGCCAGATGGGCGGCAAGCCTGCTCAGACTGCGCAGGGTGGGCGGCACAAGGCAGCCAAGCTCCGGAGCCAGCAGCGCAAACAGGAACAGCCATCCGTCCCGGGCAAGGGCGGCATAGACAATCAGCACCAGCTGGCACAGGGGAATCAGGCTGCGCCGAAGATTATCCCGCAGCTTGCAACGACTGCGGCTGGAAAGGGGATTGCGCCGCACGCCTCCGGGGGTTTTCACATGGGGGAGCAGCCAGGGCAACAGCTGCCAGTCGCCCCTTGTCCAGCGGTGGAGGCGCTTGAGCCAGCCCGTCAGGGTGGCGGGGTGTCCGTCGTAGAAGGCGACGGCCGCGTCCTGGGCGCAGCCGGCCAGTTCGCCCTCCAGCAGGTCGTGGCTGAGCACCGTGTCGGGGAGAATCCACTCCTCGGTGGCTTCCAGCAGCGCGTCGGGGCGGTAAAGCCCCTTGCCTTCAAAGCTGCCCCGTCCGCATAAAAGCTGCCACAGGCTGCCCATACCCGCGCCGTAGGGATCCACCCCGCCCGCGCCCCCCTCCAGCAGGCTGACCCGGGTGCGCACGGTATCGCTGTCCACCTCCATGCGGGGCTGCAGGATGCTGATGCCGCGCATACCCTCAAGGGTGCTGCGGCGCTCGTTTAGCGGATGGGCCAGGGCGCCTACCAGGGGCAGCAGAGCGTCGGGAGCGGGGGTGGTGTCGCTGTCAAGGGTCAGCACATAGGCGTAGCGGCGGTGGAAATACCCCTCAGGCACGGTGCATTCGTCAAATGCGTCCTCGCTTTGGCCGTGGACAATCAGCCGGTTCAGCGTTTCCAGCGCGCCGCGCTTGCGCTCGCGGCCGATATACAGGCGCATGTCCCGGTCGTAATACCTGCGGCGCTGCAGGTAGAAATACCGTCCGCCGTCGCCGTCCACAGCCTCGATGGCCATCCGCGCCGCTTCGATGATTTCCCGGTCGGCGGAGGCGGATTGGGTCAGGCAGTCACCGAAATCAGCCAGCAGCAGGCAGTCCACCGCACCCTCCGGAAAGGCTTTGCGGGCCAGCAGCAGGCGGCGCACCATGGGCACCGCGTCGCCCTTTTCCCGCAGTACGGCGGGAATGACAATCAGCGTGCGGGCATCCTCATCGATGCGGGGCAGACACATGCGCGGCAGCGGCCTGGAGGGCATCAGGCGGCGGACGATCCTTTCCGCGGCCAGATGGCTGACGCAGCTGAACACCCCCAGGAAGAAGGGCAGCATACCCAGCGGATGCCGCGCCTGCAGAAAGGCCAGCCCCGCTGCCAGGGCTGCGGCGGCCAGCCCAAGGCGGTACAGAACGTCTGCATGGGCACGCAGCCACACGGACAGAAGCCCACGACGGCAGCGCAGCCGTCGGCCCAGGGCCAGCATGCCGTCGCCTTCCAGCAGATACCATCCGACATGATCCATCAATCCGTCCGGCTCGGCCTGTGCGCACAGCCCCAACACGGCCTGAACAAGGCTCGTTTCGCCGGACGCAAAGGTTTTGGCCAGGTCAGCGGCGCGGCGGCGGTAGAGCATGCGGCTGTCGGAATCCATCCGCGGATACACCCCGGCGGGATCCTCCATCAGCAGGAGATGCAGGGGATCGGAGGGTTCCTCCGCGCTGTCCCAGTCCAGCTTGTCAAGGGCGCGCAGGTCGGAAAGAATCCGGGCAATCTCTCCTGTGATTTCAGCCTGCCTGCTGGCAAAAAGCTCTGCCACGCGGGAGGCGGAATAGTCGGCCTTCTCCAGCAGCTCATCCATGGCGGAGAGCAGCGCGGCGCTGCGGCCCTCCCGCAGGCCGGTAAGAAGGGCCTGGGCCGCGCTCAGGGAAAGCTGCTTTGATTGCAGATAGGCCATGGGGCGGCGAAGACGCGGCAGGCGGCGGGCCAGACGACGGCCCAGACGGGCCTCCCGCAGGTCAAAGTCAAGGTTTTCCAACAGGTCGGCCAGGTGCCCGGCAAGGGCGATGCGAAGGCAGAGGGGCAGGGATAGCCGCTCCATCAGGGTTAACGGCGCGCCCTCCTGCCAGGCGGATAGGGCTGACAGCAGGCTTGAAGCATCCATCCGACCGCCGAGCTGCACATATTCCCGGGCCAGGCGCAGCATGCGGGGCGTGCCGCTCCTGTCGGCGGGCAAGCGCGGCGCATGACGGACATCCTGACTCAGGGTCAGCAGGGGAAGCAGCAGCGCACGGCCGTTTTCCCGCAGTTCGCTCAGGGCGGGGAGGGAGTCGCGGCAGCGGAGCAGGCGCTGTAAAAGCACATTGGTGCGGCGTTCCATTTGCGGGCGTGACGCGGCCTTGCAGACAATCTCCCGGGCCTGATGGCGCAGGCGGGGACGCAGGCGGCCTGGCGGATCGGTTTCCCGCCGGGGAAGAGAAGGCAGAGGGCGGCGGGAAAGCGCCCGCAGCGTCAGGGGCAAAATCAGCGCCAGGGAAAAGAACAACACAACCAGCTGCGCCATGGTACGCCTTCCTTTCGGGGCAGGATCAGTCCATGCCTTTGGAACAGCTTGCGCAGGGGCGCGGACGCATATGCAGGAAGATGAAGGATGAGAAGGCGAAAAGGCCAGAAGGATAAACAAAAAAGCCCGAAACGGCATGGCAGCCGGTTCGGGCATTCTGATGATCTCAGAACAGGGCGCTGACGGGCAGATAGATCAAAGGCACAAAGATGGCTGGCAGTAGGTTGCCCACACTGAGGTGCTTGTCATAGAGCATGTTCAGGCCGATGCCGATAATCAGCAGTCCGCCCACGGCGCTCATTTCATTGATGACCTCCGTGGTCAGCAGGGGCGACAGCCACCCGGCCAGCAGCGCAATGGCTCCCTGGTACACAAGCACGGCCAGGGCGGACAGCCCCACCCCCGCGCCCATGGTGCTGGCAAAGAAGATGGCTGACACACCGTCCAGCGCAGCCTTGGCAATCAAGGTGGAATGGTCGCCCCGCAATCCGCTGTCCATGGCGCCCACAATGGCCATGGCGCCCACGCAATACACCAGCGACGCGGTGACAAAGCCCTTGGCGAAGCCGCTGCCGCCGGGGCCGCGCACAAGCTTCCGCTCGGCCAGGTTGCCCAGCTGGTTCAGCCGCAGCTCGATGTTCACCGCGCTGCCCAGCAGCCCGCCTGCCACAATGCTTACAATCACGCACATGGTATCCGCCGTTTGATGGT
>CAMDVP010000208.1 GCA_945877525.1 uncultured Clostridia bacterium
GGGGCTATGACTTCATGACGGAAAATTACGGGAACCGCTGCGGTTCGGTGACGCTGCGCCCGGGCAGGGAGGAAATCGCCTTCTGGGGGCACCTGGACGTGGTGCCGCCGGGAGACGGCTGGCTACTGACAAAGCCCTATCACCCGGTGATACGGGATGGGTATCTGATTGGGCGGGGCGCGGATGACAACAAGGGCCCCGCCATGGGCGTGATGTATGTGCTGCGGGCGCTGGAAGAACTGCACATTCCCACCCGGCACGGGCTGCGGCTGTTCCTGGGGTGCGACGAGGAAAACGGCATGAAGGATGTGTCTTGGTACGCCGCGCACTATCCTGCTTCCCGGCTGGTGATGATCCCGGACTGCGGCTTTCCTGTATGCTATGGCGAAAAGGGCATTATCACCGCCAACCTGGTGACCCGGGACAGGGTGGACGCCATCCTTGCGGCGAAGGCAGGCATGGCAAGCAACATTGTGCCCGCGGAGGCCGTTATGACATTGCGGGGGGAAGCGGCGGGCGAATACGGCGAATGGGTCGCGGCGGAGACGGCGGAGGGTCGAACGGTGCTGCATGCCGCGGGACTGTCGCGGCACAGCGCCTTCCCGGAGGGCGGCGTGAACGCCATCCACGAGGCCATGCGGGCTGCCCTGGCCAGCGGCCTGCTCGGGGGGGACGACCGGCAGGCGGTGGCGTTCTTCACACATGTCAACGACGACTGCTACGGCACGGCCCTGGGCATTGCCGGGGAGGACGATATCAGCGGCCGCACCACCTGCGTGGGCACCATGACTTCTCTCAGGGAGGACGGCCGCCTGGCGCTGCATGTGAATATTCGCTATCACATCCGGGCGGATGAGAACGCACTGCTGGAGAGCATGCGGACGGCCTGCGAGCAAAACGGCTGTGTGCTGGAGGATGTTCAGGCAAGCCGCGGGAACTACTTTCCCCGGGAAAATCCCGTGGTGGATGCGCTGACGGGGGTGTTCCGCGAGATGACTGGCAGTGGGGCTGAACCCTATGTCATGGGCGGAGGCACCTACGCCAGAAAGCTGCCAAACGCCCTGGGCTTCGGCCTGGGCGGGCTTCCGCGGGAGGAAACGGCACTGTTTGCGCCGGGCCACGGCGGCGCGCACCAGCCGGACGAGGGGCTGCATCTGGCCAATTTCAAGCGGGCGCTGCTGATTTTCGCCATGGGCATACTGGAAGCCGACAGGGTGCTTCCGTAATCAACGAGTAATGCAGGAGGGATCGACCATGACCTATCTTCCCAAGGCTGACCGCTATCAATCCATGACCTACCGCCGCTGCGGGAAAAGCGGACTGAAGCTGCCGGTGATTTCTCTGGGACTGTGGCATAATTTCGGCAACATCACCCCCTTTGGCGTGCAGCAGGAGCTGCTGCGCACCGCCTTTGACTGCGGCATTACCCATTTTGACCTGGCCAACAACTATGGCCCGCCCTACGGCGAGGCCGAGCGGAACTTCGGCGTGCATATGCAGCGGGACTGGCGGCCCCACCGGGACGAGCTGGTGCTGTCCACCAAGGCGGGCTATGATATGTGGGAGGGCCCCTATGGCGACTGGGGCAGCAGGAAATACCTGATTGCCAGCCTGGACCAGAGCCTGAAGCGTATGAATGTGGACTATGTGGATATTTTTTATCATCATCGTCCCGATCCGGAAACCCCCATTGAGGAAACTGCCGGGGCCCTGGAGCAGATCCTGCGCAGCGGAAAGGCGCTGTATGTGGGCATTTCCAACTACAACGCCGAGCAGACCGAAGGGATGATCCGCGCCCTGGGGTCGCTGAGCGTGCGACTGCTGATCCACCAGCCCAGCTATTCCATGATGAACCGCTGGATTGAGCAGCCCATGGGGGATACGGGCAGTCTACAGGATGTGCTGCGCAGGGAAGGCGTGGGGTGCATCTGCTTTGCGCCCCTTCAAAACGGCCTGCTGACCAGCCGCTACCTGAACGGCATTCCCGCCGATTCCCGGGCGGCCCATGATCCCCGCTACCTCAAGCCCGACGCCATTACCGAGGACAGGCTGGTGAAAATCCGCGCGCTGAACGACATGGCGCAGCGGAGGGGGCAGGCGCTGTCCCAGATGGCGCTGGCCTGGGTGCTGCGGGATGAGGTGGTAACCTCCGCGCTCATCGGGGCCAGCCGGCCGTCACAGATTATTGAGAACGTCCATGCGCTGGACGCTGCGCCCTTCACCCGGGAGGAACTGGAGGAAATTGACCGGATTCTGGCGGAATGAGCCAGACCATGCGGTTCATACCGGGAACGGGAGGGGACAGGATGAAGGCGTGGGTTTTGCTGCTGATGGTGCTGGCGGTATACTTGCTGCCTTGCGCGGCGCTGGGCGAGGACGAGGCCATGGCTCAGGCCAGGCTGCGGCTGCAGGCCCTGGACATTGCGGTTTCGGATGCGCTTGCGGGCGAGGTGGAGCAAGCCCAGGCCGTGATGGCGCAGCATATGGCAAAGGCGGGGATGCGCGCTGAAGAGACCACCCCGGGCAGCACCGTCTACGATCTGCTGATTTTCATGGGCTGCGGGGATTACAGCCAGGATACGGGCGAATGGATGCCGACGAGCGACAGGGTATATGCCTTCGATGCGGAGGTGTACGATATTGAGCATATGTATGCCCGGTTTCTCCGGGGCATGCAGGCGATCATTCCGGGCATAGCCATCACTGATGTGCGGGAGGATCTGTCCGGCATGGCGGAGGACATGAACTTCAGCGGCGTAGACGGTATGCGCAGCGTCGATTTCTGCGTGAATGAGCATCCTTACAGCGTGACGCTTGAAAGCCGGGGCGACTGGTTCAACGAGGATATGATTGCGTTTTTCATGGATGTGCTGGAAAGGGAGCAGTACCCCGGTAAGCTCCATCAGATCACAGACAACATGGATCAGATGGTCATTCTGTTCTACGGCTCTGATGCCGATGCGCTCAGACTGCGTCTGGCGCTGCAGTGACCACACCGAAATAATACTATTCTCAAATTCAACTGGCACATCTACTCGCGCCATTTTCATTTGAGAATAGTATAAAACATCTCCGCAGAGCAGGAACGCTCTGCGGAGATTGTTTTGCCTGGGGTAATGAAAGACGGTCAGCGGATGTCCAGCACCTTGTAATCCTGTGCCTCCACGGCCTGCTTCAGCGCCGCGTCGTCTATGGGCGCGGAAAGGGTCACCACGGCGGTGCCCTGGGTGTGGCTTACCTCCGCCGAGGACACCTGGGGCAGCGCCTCCAGGGCCTTGCGCACACGGGCTTCGCAGTGGCCGCACATCATACCGTCGATTTTCATTGTTTTCGTCATGGTTCGAGACTTCCTTTCATGGATTTTTCTGTCGCGCCGGGCGCTGTACAGATCAAAGAAATTCAGCCGCAGGGCGTTGGTGACCACGCAGAAGCTGCTCAGACTCATGGCCGCCGCGGCAAACATGGGATTCAGCCGCCAGCCCAGCAGGGAAATGAACGCCCCCGCCGCCAGGGGAATGCCGACGGCGTTGTAGATGAAGGCCCAGAACAGGTTTTCGTGGATGTTGCGCAGGGTGGCGCGGCTCAGGCGGATGGCGGCGGGCACGTCGGTCAGGCGGCTGTTCATCAGCACCACGTCCGCCGCATCCACAGCTACGTCGGCTCCTGCGCCGATGGCAATGCCTACGTCCGCACGGGTGAGAGCAGGCGCGTCGTTGATGCCGTCACCCACCATGGCAACCCGTCCCTGGGCCTTCAGGCTGCGGATGGCCTGCTCCTTACCCTCGGGCAGCACCCCGGCAATCACCTCGTCCACCCCGGCCTCACGGCCCACAGCCTCGGCGGTGCGGCGGTTGTCGCCGGTGAGCATCACCACACGAATGCCCATGCCCTGCAGCTGACGCACAGCCTCGGGGCTGTCGGGCTTGATGGCGTCTGCCACGGCAATCATGCCCAGCAGCCGTCCCTCCCGGGCAAACAGCAGGGGCGTTTTGCCCTGCCCGGACAGCTCCCCGGCTTTGGCGGAGAGGCTTTCCTGCGCGGCAATCTGTCCGGCAACAAAGGTCTGGCTGCCGCCCAGCAGGGTTTCGCCGGAGAGGGTGGCGGTCAGGCCGTTACCCGGCAGGGCGCGGAAGCCCTCCACAGCCTCGGGCACGATACCGCGCTCTTCTGCCAGGGCCATAACGGCCCGGGCCAGGGGATGCTCGCTGCGGCTTTCCAGGGCAGCGGCGGCGCGCAAAAGCGCATCCTCCGACACGCCCTCCGCGGGCACAACGTCCGTCGCCCGTGGATGGCCGGTGGTGATGGTGCCCGTTTTATCCAGGGCCACAATGCGTACCCGGCCTGTTTCCTCCAGAGAAGCGGCGGTTTTGAACAGAATGCCGTGCCGGGCACCCAGGCCGCTGCCGACCATGATGGCCACGGGGGTGGCCAACCCCAGAGCGCAGGGGCAGCTGATGACCAGCACCGAAATGCCCCGGGCCAGTGCGTTGCCGAAACTCTCGCCCGCCAGCAGCCATGCCGCGACGGTGACCAGTGCAATGCCGATGACCACCGGCACAAACACGCCGCTGACCCGATCAGCCGCCTTGGCGATGGGAGCCTTGGTGGCAGCCGCGTCGCTGACCATGCGGATGATCTGGCTGAGGGTGGTGTCCTGCCCCACCCGGGTGGCGCGGCAGCGCAGGAAACCGGAGAGATTAACCGTGGCGGCGCTGACCGGATCGCCGGGAACCTTGTCGACAGGGATGCTCTCACCGGTGAGGGCGGATTCGTTTACGGCGCCGTCGCCCTCAAGGATCACGCCGTCCACGGGAATGCTGTCCCCGGGGCGCACCACAAACTCGTCGCCAATGGTCACCTGCGCCACAGGCACCTGGGTTTCCTTTCCATCCACCACGACCGTGGCGGTCTGCGGGGACAGGCGGAGGAGGCTTTTCAGCGCGTCGGTGGTTTTGCCCTTGGAGCGGGCTTCAAGGAGCTTGCCCACAGTAATCAGGGTCAGAATCATGGCGGCGGATTCAAAGTAGAATTCCATCATGTAATGCATCACGGCTGCCGAATCGCCCTGGGTTTGCGCCACCGTCATGGCAAACAGCGCATAGGTGCTATACCCAAAGGCGGCGGCGGCGCCTAGAGCCACCAGGGTATCCATGTTGGGCGAACGCTTCCACAGGGCCCTGAATCCGCTGATGAAAAAGCGCTGGTTGATGACCATGATAATCGCCGTCAGCAGCAGCTGGCTAAGTCCCATGCCCACATGATTCTCTGCAAGGAAGCCGGGCAGCGGCCAGCCCCACATCATGTGGC
>CAMDVP010000209.1 GCA_945877525.1 uncultured Clostridia bacterium
AATCGATGAAGCCCATGTTCTTCTGCTTGCGGTGGTTGCGGATCCAGCCCTGCAGCTTCACCTGCTGGCCGTGCAGGCTGGCGAGGTTCTCCTTCAGGGCCAGGGTCGTTGTGATTTCCATATGGATATCCTCCTAAAAAAGCGCGTTAAAGCGCGCATGTCTGTGCGTGCCTTTATCATACCACAAACCCCGCCGGATGGCAACGGCAAGAATCCGCCTTTTCTGCGGGGGAAGCATGCGGTCAGGTTGACAAGGTATGGCATCGGTGGTAGAGTATGGATATCATCAAAATGGGAGCGTGGACACTCATGAAGAAGCTGTTGTGCGGCGTTTTGGCGCTGATGCTGCTGATGCTGGGAACGTGCACCCCGGCGCTGGCGGAAAAGCTGGTGGACAGCGGAGACGTGGGGACAATTCACTGGGAACTGGACAGCAAGGGCAAGCTGACGGTGACGGGGACGGGGTCAATTCCTGAAATTCCGCAAATGCTTTATTACAGCAAGAAGATCAAGACGATAGAGATTGGTGACGAGATCACTGGTATTGAGTACCATGCCTTTTACTGGCTCAGCAAGGTCACAAAGGTCGTGATTGGCGAACAGGTTCAGCACATTGACAGATGTGCGTTTAGTACTTGTCAGTATGTGCAGACCATCATTTTCAAGGGTGCTCAGGTTGAGGATGATTTTCATTTCATCAATGAAATGAACCTTCATAACCTGAAGGAGGTCAGTTTCCCCGATACGCTTCCGCTCAAGATCGAAGACAATATTCTTATGTCCAAAGATGGCAAGACCGTCTATGTTCCACTGGGCAAAACGCCTACAAAACTCTATATTCCAGATGAGGTTGAGAATATCGGGAAGAATGCTTTTGCTGTCAAGGGCATTCAGGAACTGTACATTCCAGCTTCTATTAAGAGCCTTGAGCAAAATAGTTTTTCGAATTGTAAACAGTTGAGCAGCGTGTATTTCCTTGATATTACTTCCCCTGTCCAGATAGCACCGAATTTGTTTGATTTTTGCAAATTCTCAAGTCTGACACTGCCTCCCTGTATAACGCCGGATTATATGGCTTATTTCATGGGCGGTTGCCTGAAGCTCAAGTATCTGGCCTGGGGTGAAGGGACAGAAGAGATACCATCCTATGCAGTGACGTACTGTCCCAACCTTGAGAAAATCTACCTGCCCGAGTCTGTCATCAAGATTTCCGATACCGCCTTTGAGTATTCCCCCAAGCTGACCCTGATGGTGCGCGAGGGTTCCTATGCGGAAACCTTCGCCAAGGAGCAGGGCTTCAAGTACGCCTACTTCACCCCCGTGAGCGGCATCACGCTCTCCGAGCAGGCCATGACGCTGAAGAAGGGCAAGTCTGTGGCCCTGACGGCAGAGATTGCCCCGGCCGACGCCACGGAGCAGACGCTGATCTGGTGCTCCTCCGACCCCAAGGTGGCGACCGTCACCAAGGGCAAGGTCAAGGCCGTGGGCGTGGGTAGCTGCGAAATCATCTGCTATGCCTCCGACGGCAGCAACGCCCGGACGGTGTGCAGCCTCACGGTCGAAAAGTAAAGACAGGTCGCGGCGGCTTGCGGTGGGCAGGCCGCCGCTTTTTGCGAAAAAATTCGCCTCGGGTGGTTGACAGCCGGGGCGGCGCGTGGTATAATTTTTGACGGTTTTGAAGAAACCTGTGCCGTAGACAGCCGGTATCCGCAAGGATCCAAGGGAGCGCCGCTCCGCCTGCCGAGGTGTGAAGGATAGTTTTTTGCAAAGCTCTCCCTTGCGCCTGCGCAAGGGTTTTCTTTTACTCCCAAACCATTGAGGAGGTGCAAGAAGCATGAGCAAGAACCGTGAGCTGAAAGTCCAGGTGGTGGCCGACATCGTCGAAAAGCTGAAGGGCGCCCAGTCCATGGTGGTGTGCTCCTACAGCGGGCTGACCGTGGAGCAGGTGACCAACCTGCGCAAGCTGTGCCGTGAGCAGGAGGTGCACTACTGCGTGCTGAAGAACCGCCTGGTTCTGCGCGCGCTGCAGGAGTTGGGCATTAACGGCCTGGATCACCTGCTGGAGGGCCCCAACGCCTTTGTGTTCTCCACCAAGGACGTGACCAACGCCCCCAAGATCGTCAACGACTTCATTGAGAAGAACAAGCTGACCTCTCTGGAGATCAAGGGCGGCCTGATGGGTACCGAGGTGCTCGACGCCGCCGGCGTGAAGGCCCTGGCCGCGCTGCCCAGCCGCGAGGAGCTGCTGGCAACCATGGTGGGCTGCCTGGTGTCCCCCGTTTCCGCTCTGGTGGCCGTTCTGGACGAAATCGCCGAGAAGAAGGCTGCCTGATTCCCCTGGCCGCCTGAGGGCGGCATGAACACTTAACTTCACAATCATTGGAGGGAAATACAATGACCAATCAGGAAATTCTGGACGCCATTAAGTCCATGACACTGCTGGAGATCAAGGAACTGGTCGACGCCATGAAGGAAGAGTTCGGCGTGACCGGCGCTATCGCCGTTGCCGGCGGTGCCGCCCCCGCTGCCGCTGCTGCCGCTGAGGAAGAGAAGACCGAGTTCGACGTTGTGCTGAAGGACGCCGGCTCCGAGAAGATCAAGGTTATCAAGGTTGTGCGCGAAGTCGTGTCCGGCCTGGGCCTGAAGGAAGCCAAGGAGATCGTCGAGTCCGCTCCCAAGACCATCAAGGAAGCCGTCTCCAAGGAAGAGGCCGAGAAGATCGCCGAGCAGTTCAAGGCTGTTGGCGCTACTGTGGAAATCAAGTAATTTCACGCGCCTGTGCGGACGCTCCCCATTGGGGGCGTCCGTTTTTGTGCGGGAAAGCCCCTGGCAGAAGATTTACAAACATGTCGCGCCTGATACTGGATTTTGTTGTGAAGCTATGATACAATAAAACCAACCGGCCGCGCAGGGCGCGCGACGTGCAAGAAGAAAGAGAGGAATAACCGATGCTGAAACGCTTCATGGCCATGTTCATGGCGCTGGTGCTGGTATGCGCCTGCGTTCCCGCCATGGCGGATGACGAGCTGACCACGATTAAGGGAACAACCAAGGCCACGGTGAAGGTGAAAAGCAAGTATGCCGACAACGAGGTCATCAGCGGCATCAGCTCCACCACGGGTTTGCCCGCATCGGGCGAAGCTTATACCCCTATCCTGATGGTGGTGGATAACTCTGAAAAAGCCCATCCCCACTGGGGCCTGAGCCAGGCGGACATTCTGTTCCAGATTCCCAACGCCGGCGCGGGCGCGACCAAGCTGTTGGCCCTTTTTGCCGACCAGTATCCCGAGGCAGCCGGCGGTGTGCGTTCCGCCCGCGCCAGCATGATCCCGGTCGCCATGGCCTGGAATGCCGCCTTTGTCCATGCAGGCGGCCCCAAGCTGGGCAAAATCAAGGTGGACCCTGATTATCTGATGAGCAAATGGAAGATGAAGTCCACCGGCCGCAATTTCGATCTGCTGGGCAGCAAGTTTGGCAACCGTGTCGATACGCATTCCCAGCCCCATAACCTGTCCTGCCATATCAAGGAGATTCATGATTCCCTGGTGGCGGATGGCGTAACCTTTGAGGAGCGGCCCTTCCTGTTCACCGACAAGCCCCTTACCGGCGGCACGGAGGCGACCTACATTCGCCTCCTGCACCGCGGCGACAAGAAGGACAACAACGTCAACCCCGCCAGCACTTCTTATTTCACCTATGATGAGAAGAAGGAAGCGTACATTCGCTCCAATTCCTCCGGCGACTACATTGACCGTGATACCGGCGAAGTGATTCCCTTTGCCAATGTGATTGTGCTGCGTACCGCCTTCACCTGGATGAATGGCTATATATGCCTGAAGAATCATCTGGTGGGCAGTGGCTGCGCGGAGATTTTCCAGAACGGGCAGTATGTCCGCGGCGCCTGGTTCCGCAAGGATGAAAAATCCCGCATTGTGTTTGTCGGCCCCGACGGCAAGGAAATGCCCATGCAGCGTGGCAAAACCTTTATCGTGGTAACCAACGACGTGACTGAGGTGGCCTACAAGTAAGCCCCGGGAGGCGAAAGGCTTCCGATTGAATGAAAAGAGCGGTTTTGCGACCGCTCTTTTCACTTTACATGGCATCTTGACGAATGGGAGAGGAAAGGGTAAAATAGAAAAAACAGGAGGATTGCAAGGGAGGAAGAACAATGCTGTACGATGGTAAAATCTGGGTTGGAACGGGCGAACAGCCTGCCTGCCTGCTGCCGCAGATGGCCAACCGCCATGGATTGATCGCCGGCGCAACGGGCACGGGCAAAACGGTGTCCCTCAAGGTGCTGGCCGAGGGCTTTTCGGATATGGGCGTGCCGGTGTTCCTGGCGGATGTAAAGGGCGACCTGAGCGGCATGGTGCGGCCCGGCGAGCACAGCGACGCACTGGCCGAACGCCTGGCCATGTGCGGTGTGCCCAGCTTCCGCTATCAGGCGTATCCCACAGTGTTCTGGGATGTGTACGGCGAGCAGGGACATCCTGTGCGCGCCACGGTAAGCGAAATGGGCCCGCTGCTTTTGTCCCGCATGCTGGGGCTGAACGATACCCAGGCGGGGGTGCTCAATATCCTGTTCCGGGTGGCGGATGACGAGGGCATGCTGCTGCTGGACATCAAGGATCTGAAGGCTATGCTGGCTTATCTGGGCGAGCATGCCCGGGATTATACCCTGAATTACGGCAACGTGTCCACGGCTACGGTTGGAGCCATCCAGCGGGCGGTGGCGGTGCTGGAGGATCAGGGCGGCGACCTGTTCTTCGGTGAGCCTGCGCTGAATCTGGCGGACTGGCTGCAGCTGGACGAGGACGGCCGGGGTATCATCAATATCCTGGCGGCAGACAGGCTCATGCGCAGCCCTGTCATGTATTCCACGTTCCTTCTGTGGATGCTGTCGGAACTGTACGAGCTGCTGCCTGAGGTGGGCGATCTGGACAAGCCGCGGATGGTGTTTTTCTTTGACGAAGCGCACCTGCTTTTCAGCAGCTGCTCAAAGACGCTGCTGGAGAAGATTGAGCAGGTGGTGCGGCTGATCCGCTCCAAGGGTGTGGGCGTGTATTTCATTACCCAGTCCCCGGCGGATATTCCCATGAGCATCCTGGGCCAGCTGGGCAATCGGGTGCAGCACGCTCTGCGGGCCTACACCCCCCTGGACCAAAAGGCTGTGAAGGTGGCGGCGCAAACCTTCCGTACCAACCCCGCCTTTGACACCGAGGAGGCCATCACCCAGCTGAAAACCGGCGAGGCGCTGGTGTCCTTCCTGGACGAAACCGGTGCGCCGGGCGTGGTCAGCCGGGCG
>CAMDVP010000210.1 GCA_945877525.1 uncultured Clostridia bacterium
GGGCAGGGGCGGCTTGAAGCCGGAATTCTTCTCCATGCCGTTGGCGTTGACGGAAATGACAGGGATGTGCCCAAGCCCCGCCTTGTCCAGGGCCCGGCGAATGAAGCCCACATAGTTGCTGGCGCGGCAGCAGCCCCCGGTTTGGGACATGGCCAGGGCCAGGCGGCTGGTGTCATACTTGCCTGAAAGAACGGCCTCCATCAGCTGTCCCACGGTGATGATGGAGGGGTAGCAGGCGTCGTTGTTGACGTATTTCAGCCCGGTGTCGATGACGGAGCGGCTTTCGTTGTCCAGCATGACCAGGTTGAAGCCGTATTGCCTGAATAGCGGCTCCAGCAGGTCAAAGTGCAGGGGGGACATCTTCGGGGCCAGAATGGTGTAGCCCTCGCGGAACATTTCCCGGGTGAACTCCGCCCTGTGATAGCAGACGGGCTGGGGCCTGGCATGGACATGTCCGCGCTCCCGCTGGCGCATGGCGGCCAGCAGGCTGCGAATGCGGATGCGCGCCGCGCCCAGGCTGTTCACCTCGTCAATCTTGATGAGGGTGTACAGCTTGCCGGAGGCCTCCAGAATTTCGCTTACCTGATCGGTGGTCACCGCGTCCAGGCCGCAGCCGAAGGAATTCAGCTGAATCAGCTCCAGGTCGTCCCGTCCGCAGACATACTCCGCCGCCCGGTACAGCCGGGAGTGATACACCCACTGGTCGTTGACCCGCAGGGTGTGGGTCTTTGCGTGGTCGATGGGCAGGCTGTCCTCGGTCAGCACCGCCAGGCCCAGGGAGGCGATCATCTGCGGGATGCCATGGTTAATCTCCGGATCCATGTGATAGGGTCGTCCTGCCAGCACAATGCCCTGACGGCGGTTGGCCTGCATCCAGTCCAGGGCCTTCTGCCCCTCGGCGCGGATATCCGCCTTGGCCTGCAGCTGGGCGGCCCAGGCGCGCTTTACGGCGGCGCGGGTTTCGGCAGGCGGGATGGCGAAGGCTTCCTCAAAGAAGCCTGCCAGGCGGGCTGCGGCGGTTTTCTCGTCGGTCAGGGCCAGAAAGGGCTTGAGCAGGCGCACCTGTCCGCCGGTGATTTCCTCCACATTGTTGCCGATGTTCTCGGGATTGGCGGCGACCATGGGGCAGTTGAAGTGATTCTGTGCGCAGGCGTCCTCCTGATGCTCATAAAACACGCTGGGATAGAAAATGGTGGTCACGCCCTGCTCGATCAGCCACTGCACATGGCCGTGGGCCAGCTTGGCAGGGTAGCACTCGCTTTCGGAGGGAATGGAGGTCATGCCCTTTTCATAAATGGCGCGGGAGGACAGGGGCGAAAGCTTCACGCAGAAGCCCAGCTCCCGCAAAAGCGTGCCCCAGAAGGGAAAATTCTCGTACATGTTCAGCACCCGCGGCACGCCCAGCACGCCCCGGGGAGCCTGCTCCTCGGGCAGGGCGGGCACGTCGAACATGCGGCGCAGCTTGTACTCGGCCACATTGGGACCCGCTGCGCAGGCGGCTACCTTTCCTGCACCCCTTTCGCAGCGGTTGCCGGTCACATGCCTTCGCCCGCCGTCGAAGGTGGTGACGGTGAGCATGCAGCGATTGGTGCATCCGCCGCAGCGGGCGGTTTTCGTCTGATAGGTCAGCTCCGCGATGGCGCTGAGGGGCAGCATGGAGGATCCATGCCCCTCGTCGTGATCCCGGGCCACCAGCGCAGCGCCGAAGGCCCCCATGATGCCGGAGATGTCTGGGCACACAACCTCAGCCCCGGAAAGCAGCTCAAAGGCGCGGAGCACCGCGTGGTTGTGGAAGGTGCCGCCCTGCACCACAATGCGCTGCCCCAGCTCCTTCGCGTCGGACAGCTTGATGACCTTGAACAGCGCGTTTTTGATAACGGAGTAGGCAAGACCCGCAGAGATGTCCTGCACAGAGGCCCCCTGCTTCTGGGCCTGCTTCACGTTGGAGTTCATGAACACGGTGCAGCGGGTGCCCAGATCGACGGGATGCTCGGCAAACAGCGCCTCGGCGGCAAAGCCCTCCGGGGTATAGCCCAGGGACACAGCGAAATTCTCCAGAAAGGAGCCGCAGCCGGAGGAGCAGGCTTCGTTGAGCATGATGGTATCCACCGAGCCGTTTTTCAGGCGGATGCACTTCATGTCCTGCCCGCCGATGTCCAGCACGCAGTCCACCTCCGGGTCGAAGAAGGCCGCGGCGGTGCAGTGGGCGATGGTTTCCACCTCGCCCTCGTCCAGGGAAAAGGCGGACTTCAGCAGTTCCTCGCCGTAGCCTGTGGCGCAGGCCCGGGCGATGGTCGCTCCTTTGGGCATGCGCGCGTTCAACTCCCGCAGGGCCTGCCTGGCGGCCTCAATGGGGCTGCCCGCGTTGCCGGTATAGAAGGAATAGAGCAGCTCGCCCTCCTGGCCGATGAGTGCGGCCTTGGTGGTGGTGGAGCCGGCGTCCAGCCCCAGATAGCAGGGCCCCTCGTAGGAAGCCAGATCGCCCCGCTTCACCCGGGCCATGCTGTGGCGACGGCGGAAGGCTGCGTAATCGTCGTGGCAGGCGAACAGCGGAGGCAGCGTTTTCAGCCCCTGAGTCAGCTGCACGCCGCGGCGCAGCCTGTCCAGCAGCTGATCCAGGGAAAAGTCCTTGCTGACCCCGGTTTTCATGGCCGCGCCCCTGGCGGCGAACAGGTGGCTGTTTTCCGGCAGGATGGCGGTTTCCTCCGTCAGGCGCAGGGTGCGGATGAAGGCTGCGCGCAGCTCCGGCAGGAAGTGCAGCGGCCCACCCAGAAAGGCCACATGCCCGCGAATGGGCTTGCCGCAGGCCAGGCCGGAGATGGTCTGGTTGACCACCGCCTGGAAGATGGAGGCAGCCAGATCCTCCCGGGAGGCGCCCTCGTTGATCAGCGGCTGAATGTCGCTCTTGGCGAACACGCCGCACCGGGCGGCAATGGGGTAAATTTCCTTGTAGCCGGCGGCAAGGTCGTTCAGCCCGGCAGCGTCGGTTTTCAGCAGGGAGGCCATCTGGTCGATGAAGGAGCCGGTGCCGCCGGCGCAGACGCCGTTCATGCGCTCCTCCACGCTGCTGCCGAAATAAAGAATTTTCGCGTCCTCACCGCCCAGCTCGATGGCCACGTCCGTCTGGGGGGCTTCCGCCTTGAGGGCGGCGGCCACCGCCACCACCTCCTGCACAAAGGGAACGCCCAGCGCGTCGGACAGGGCCAGCGCGCCGGAGCCCGTCATGCACAGGCGCAGGTAGCAGCTGCCAAGCTGATTGCGCACATCCTCCAATAGTGCGGTGAGGGTTTCCTGGGTGTGGGCGAAGTGACGGCGATAATCGCTGAATACAAGTTTGCCTTTTTGATCCAGAACCACCAGCTTGACCGTGGTGGAGCCGATGTCAACACCCGCGTGATAAAGTATGCCCGCCATGTTTCATAACCTCATGATCCAGGGCGCAGCCCGGATAAGCAGGGGCTACGCAGTATTATTCGTTTCAAACTATACGCCGCGAATCGAAACTGAAACGAAACTTTTTGGCGAACAGGCGCGAAGATTTTCCTTCCGGGGCCTTGATTCGCCGGAGGGTTTATTGCATAATAGGGGCAAAGGAGGGACGACGGATGTTTCATGTGCTGGTGGTGGACGACGACAAGAACACGCGCCTGCTCATGCGCGCGCTGCTGGAGGGGGAGCATTATACCGTGACCCTGGCCGCAAACGGAGAAGAGGCCCTCGGCGCCATGGAGCGCAATCATGTGGATCTGGTAGTGCTGGATCTGATGATGCCCCGCATGGACGGCTATGAGTTCACCAGAGAATTGCGCGCCGCCAATAACGATCTTCCCATCCTGATGGTCTCGGCCAAGCAGCTGCCGGACGACCGGAAAAAAGGCTTCCTGGCGGGCATTGACGATTTCATGGTCAAGCCTGTGGACGAGGAGGAGCTGCTTTTGCGCATTAAGGCGCTTCTGCGCAGGGCAAAAATTGCCAGCGAGAGGCGGATTGTGCTGGGCGACGTAGTGCTGGATTACGACGCCCTGAGCGTGTCCCGGGGCGGGGAAACCGTGGTGCTGCCCCAGAAGGAATTTCTGCTTCTGTACAAGCTGCTGTCCTATCCGGGAAAGATATTCACCCGCATTGAGCTGATGGACGAAATCTGGGGCGCGGACAGCGAAACCGGCTGGGAAACCGTGACGGTGCATGTGGGACGGCTGCGGCGCAGGTTTGAGGGCTGGAGCGAATTTGAAATTGTCTCGGTGAGGGGATTGGGCTACAAGGCGGTGAAGAAGGTATGAGGAAGCCGCGCATCACCAGGCGGCAGCGGCTGTTCAGCCTGTTTCTGATTTGCAGCTTTTTCGGGCTTTTGCTGACGGTAATGGCCTTCAGCGTGGTGATTTATGTGCTGGGCCGTGCAGGGCGGCTGGGGGAGAGCGAGCTGAGCACCCTGCAGGGCACCCTGCCGCTGATGCTGGGCGCCATGCTGACCATGGCCCTGGGCACGGTGCTGGCGGGAATTCTGGTGCGCATACCGCTCAAGTCCATCAATACGCTTATGGACGGGCTGAACAGTCTGGCCAGCGGGCACTTTGAGCAGCGGGTGGAACTGGGCGAAAGCCGCATGATGCGGGAATTGTCCGACAGCTTCAACACCCTGGCCCAGGAACTGCAGAACACGGAAATGCTGCGCTCGGATTTCATCAACAACTTCTCCCATGAGTTCAAAACGCCTATTGTGTCTATCCGCGGATTCGCGCGGATTTTGCAGCGGGGCGGACTGTCAGAAGAACAGCAGCAGGAGTATTTGTCCATCATTGTGGACGAATCCACCCGCCTGAGCAGCATGGCCACCAATGTGCTCAGCCTGAGCAAGGTGGAAAATCAGAGCATCCTCACCGACGTGAGCAGCTATAACCTTTCCGAGCAGCTGCGCAAGTGCATCCTGGTGCTGGAAAGCAAGTGGGCGGCCAAGGGGCTGTCGGTGGAGGCGGATTTTGCGGAATACCATGTGCAGGGCAACGAGGAGCAGCTGAAGCAGGTGTGGCTGAACCTGGTGGACAACGCGGTGAAGTTTTCTCCCGAGGGCGGAGAAATACGGGTGGATGTTTGCCGCCAGGGGGCGTGGCTGTGTGTGTCGGTGATCAACCACGGCCCCGCCATGACCGAGGAGGAACGCCGCCGGGCGTTCGACAAGTTCTGGCAGGGAGATACCTCCCATGCGGCGGAGGGAACGGGCATCGGCCTTTCGGTGGTGAAAAAAATCGTCGAGCTGCACCGGGGCAGCGTCGACGTGGACAACAGCGAAA
>CAMDVP010000211.1 GCA_945877525.1 uncultured Clostridia bacterium
CAGGTTCATGATGCCCAGGTTGATGGAGATCACCACCAGGTAATTGATGAAGGCATCGAAGCCGTAGCTGCGTACCTCCTTGCTGACCATGCTCACCACGCCCACAGGGCCGGAGGTCTGGTCAAGGCCCTCGCCGGTGGTAATCAGGTTTTTCAGGGCATTGAGAATTACCCCGCTGGCATAAACACAGGTGTTCCAGCCCTGCCGCGCCGCCTCGCCAAAGCCGCAGGCACGGGTGGCGATGCGGGCTCGCCCGCCGATGGTCACGCCGATGCGGAACTTGCCTTCCGCCTCGTCCCAGAAGGGAGTCATGTCCGTTTCAAAGGTATCCTCGCCCCGGCGCACCACCATGTGCAGGGGCGCGTCGCCCTCCTGATAGCCGCCGATGGTCTGAAGCAGGGTGTCCATGGTGCCGTCCAGCATGGACACGCCGCCGATGGATTCAATCATGTCGCCGCTCTGCAGTCCCGCAGAATAGGCGGGCCCCGCGGCGGCTACCTCGCTGATATAGGGATCCACCCCCGTAACCTCCGCCACGCCGCCAATCCAGAAGTACAGGATGGTGACCACGATAGCCAGAATGAAGTTCATCCCGGGGCCCATTACCACGGAGAACATGCGCTTCCATACGCTCTGCCGGCTGTAGGAGCGGGGGTCGGCGGTGTGCTTGCCCTCCGCATCGTCCTCGCCGTAGAAGGCGCAGTAGCCGCCTACGGGAATGGCCCGCAGGGAAAACTGCGTGTCATGCTTTTTGCTCTTCCAGCCCCAAAGCTTCGGGCCGAAGCCAATGGAGAATTCCATCACATCAATGCCCGTCAGGCGGGCGGCCAGGAAATGACCCGCCTCGTGCACCATAATCAGCACGCCCAGCAAAAGCAGGGCAACCAGCACATAAAAAATCGTCATAGGGCTCCTTTCGTCAAACAGGGGTGGAGGATCACCGGCTCAGCGCTTCCTTCACCCGAATCCGGGCCGCACGGTCGGCGGCAAACACGTCCTCCAGGGTGTTGGCGGGCAGGCCGTCCAGATGCTCCAGCGCGTCCTCCACCAGGCGGGTGATGTCGCCAAAGGCAATCTCCTCCCGCAGGAAGGCTGCCACAGCTTCCTCATTGGCGCCGTTGAGCACCGTGCAGGCCGCGCCCCCGGCCCGGAGGCATTCCCCCGCCAGGCGCAGCGCAGGGAAGCGCGCCGGATCGCCGGGCTCGAAGGTCAGCTGCCCCAGGGTAAACAGATCCAGCGCCGGCGCGCCGGTGGAAATACGCTCGGGGTAAGTCATGGCATACTGGATGGGCAGGCGCATGTCCGGCACGCCCAGCTGGGCGATGACTGCGCCGTCCTCAAATTCCACGGCGGAATGCACAATGCTCTGGGGATGCACCACCACGCGAATTTTCTCCGGGGGCATGTCGAACAGCCAGCGGGCCTCCATGATTTCAAGGGCCTTGTTGAACATGCTGGCGGAATCGACGGTGATCTTCGCGCCCATGCTCCAGTTGGGGTGATGGAGGGCCTCCTTGCGGGTGGCCCGGGCGATGCGCGCCGCGTCCCAGGTGCGGAAGGGCCCCCCGGAGGCCGTGAGCAGAATCCCCGTGGGGCGGTTGCCTCCCGCCCCCTGCAGGCACTGGAAGATGGCGCTGTGCTCACTGTCCACCGGAAGCAGCGGTTTGCCTGCGCGGCGGGCGGCCTCCATCACCAGGTGTCCCCCGGTGACCAGCGCTTCCTTGTTGGCCAGGAGCACCTGCCGTCCGGCGGAGAGGGCGTCCATCACGCTTTGCAGCCCCGCGATGCCCACCACGCTTACCAGCACCTGATCGGCCTCCGCCTCCGCGGCGGCGGCGTGGAGCGCTTCCGGTCCCATGACGAAGCGGCAGAAGCCCAGGTCAGCGGGAATGTCATTCCTCGGGATGGGCACGGTCAGCCCGGCCAGCTCGGGGCGAAATTCCCGCACCTGCCGGAAAAGCAGTTCCGCGTTGCGGTGGGCGGTGAGGGCCTTGACCTGGAAGCGGTCGGGATGCAGGCGCACCAATTCGAGGGCCTGGGTGCCGATGGAGCCGGTGGAGCCGAGAATGGACAGGGTGGACATGACGCGATTCCTCCCTCAACGCTTACATGGACACCAGCAGCCGGTAGCAGAACATGACCACCGCGGTGAACAGAATGGAATCCAGCCGGTCCAGCATGCCGCCGTGGCCGGGAAACAGGTTGGAATAATCCTTGATGCCGCAGTGCCGCTTGACCATGGAGGCAAACAGGTCGCCCATTTGCCCGGCCACGCCGCCAATAACGCCGATCAGCAGGCAGACAGGGATGGAGGGCAGCAGCGCCCTTGTGGCCTCGTCGCACACCGTCCGACCGATGCCACCGATGATCAGCGCCGCCGCCAGGCTGCCGCACAGCCCCGCAACGGCGCCGGAAATGGTCTTGTTGGGGCTGACGGCGGGGCACAGCTTCGGCCCGCCCACCCGGCTGCCCACAAAGAAGGCCATGGTGTCGCCCACGACGGGAATGCTGAACATCATCGCCAGCAGCACCACCTGCAGGGCCTTAGGCTGCACCAGCGCCAGGGCGATGATGCACATGCCCGGTAGCACAACGGTGAGCAGGGGCATGACACTGACCAGCACGTCCTCCAGCCGGGGCGCATCGCGGAACACCACGCATACCAGCGTGGTCATGCACACCGCTATCAGGATAGGGACAATTACCCCCGCGCCGAAGATCAGCGTGAGGGGGATGCTCATGGCCATGCCCACCCAGGTGGGCCAGGACACTGGCCGGTGCCCTGCCAGGGCCAGCGCATGATATTCTTCATACACCGCAAAGCAGATGCACACCATGGCCGTTATGCTCATCACCGCGCCGCCAAAGTAGAGCAGCACGATCAAAAGCGCCACCAGCACCGCACCCGTGATCATTCTTTGCTTCATGATAAACCTCGCTTCCTTGTCGCGCCCGTCATCGGGGCGTCCGCCCGCCGAAACGGCGCTCGCGCCCGCCATAGGCCCTCAGGGCCTCGTCATAATCCGCCACGGTGAAGTCGGGCCATAGCACTGTGGGAAACAGAAATTCCGCGTAGGCGCACTGATAAAGCATAAAGTTGCTCAGGCGCATCTCGCCGCTGGTGCGGATCAGCAGATCCACATCGGGCTGGCCGTGGGTGTACAGGTGGTCGGCCATGGCCCTTTCGTCAATCATGGCGGGGGTGATTTCCCCCGACTGCACCAGCAGCGCCAGCTCCCTGGCCGCCCGGGCCAGCTCGGCCCGGCCGCCGTAGTTGAGGGCGATGTTCAGTTTCAGCCCCGTGTTGCCGCAGGTGCGATCCTCCGCCTGCACAAGAACCTCCCGCTGCTTGTCGGGCAGGCCGGCCTTGTCTCCCAAAATCAGAATGCGCACGTTCCGCGCGTCCAGCTCGTCAATTTCCGAGGCAAAAAAGTCCAGTATCAGCTGCATCAGCGCGGCCACCTCCTCCCTGGAGCGGTTCCAGTTTTCGGTGGAGAAGGCGTAGATGCTCAGCGCCTCAATGCCCAGGTCGCTGGTGTGGCGGATAATCTCCCGCAGGGTCTCCGTGCCCTGCCGGTGCCCCGTCGATATGCTGAGCCTGTGCTTCTTGGCCCAACGGCCGTTGCCGTCCATGATGATGGCTACATGCCGGGGCAGCCGGGTGAAGTCGTCCCGCTTCAGGGCGGAGCGGCGGCGAAGTTTGGAAAAAGTCCACATACAGTTCATATTCCTCGCTTGTATGACAAATGCGCAAGCTCCCGCGGAACCTGCGCATGGTCAGGGCTATTCCCTGGGCGTTTCATCCAGGAAGGCGGCGACGGTCCACTCGTCTTCGCGCACACGAATCACGCGAAGCGTACCGCCGCTTCGCTGATCCCGGGGCGCTTGGGTCTGCGTGATGCGTATCTCGCCCATGCCGCTGCGCCGGGCAAGGGCCAGCGCCTCGTCAAGGGGCATGCCCAGCACGCTGTCAGGGATCATCAAACCTCCATGATCTCCTTTTCCTTCGCTGAGCAGATGGCGTCCACATCCTTGATGGCCTTGTCGGTCAGCTTCTGAGCGTCCTCCTCGGCCTTGCGCTGCTCATCCTCGGTGATCAGGCTGTCCTTCTTGAGCTTTTTCACCTGCTCGATGGCGTCGCGGCGGATGGCGCGGATAGCCACCTTGGCTTCCTCGGCGCTCTTGCGGGCCACCTTGGTCAGCTCCTTGCGGCGCTCCTCGTTCAGCTCGGGGAACACCAGGCGGATGATCTTGCCGTCGTTGGTGGGGTTCAGGCCCAGGTCGCTCTTTTGAATGGCCTTCTCGATGTCGGAAATCATCTTGCTCTCCCAGGGAGAAATGACCAGCAGCCGGGGCTCGGGGGAGGAAATGTTGCCCACCTGGTTAAGGGGAGTGGGGGTGCCGTAGTAATCCACGGTGATGCGATCCAGCAGCTGGGGATTGGCGCGGCCTGCGCGCAGGCCCACCATGTCGCGCTGATAAACGGCGCAGGATTTGCCCATCTTATCCTTGGCGGTATCCAGCACTTCTTTGACAGTCATGGAATGTCAGCCTCCTTTGAGGATCAATATCGATATACCTATTGTAAACTATTTTGGCCCGGAGAGCAAGAGAAACGTTTATGTTCCCGCAAAAAGAAGCGTTCGGGTTTGCTTCCCCCTATCAACTCCCTCCATCCGGAACAAAAGCGTAATCTCCCACTTTGGGCTAACTCTCCCATGCCAGAGAACCCGTCGATGACGCATGCTGAATATGGTGGCGCGCAAGCGCCTCTCCCAAGCCTGACACGCCGCCCCTGCGAGGCGTTCTTAGCGCGGCGCCCCGTGGGTGCGCGCTCAAGCAATTAGGATATGGGGGTCCGGGGCGGCCACCCCCCTCATGCACAGATTGGCCGCCCCGGTGGGCTTTTGGTACTTTTCGCCCAGTCGAAAAGTACATGTTGGGGTTGCTTTTACCCAGCAAGAACACCTGCCGGTATACACTGTTCATGCTGTTCTGTTCTTTCAAACATTTCGCTGTATGTACAGAGGGTTTCGCCTCTGCGGAGGCGACCAAAGGGCTTTGCGATCGCCCTTTGGAAACCTTCGCGGCTTTCCCCTTGATAAGTTCGGGATAAGCACAGGAATCCCTTGATGTGTTCGGGATAAGCAAAGATTTCCTTTGAAAAGTATAGAATACAGAAAAACCGGCTGCAAGGGGTTCCTTGAACAGCACCCCATTTGTTAGACAGTATGGTATACTACTAACGAATGGGGTGT
>CAMDVP010000212.1 GCA_945877525.1 uncultured Clostridia bacterium
TGTTTTTCCGCCTGGGCGACTTCTACGAGATGTTCTTTGATGACGCAAAGACTGCCGCCCGCGAGCTGGAACTGACCCTGACGGGCAAGATTTGCGGCCTGCCTGAGCGCGCGCCCATGTGCGGCGTGCCCTTTCACGCCTGCAACACCTATGTGGAGAAGCTGATCAGTAAGGGCTACAAGGTGGCCATCTGCGAGCAGCTGGAGGATCCCGCCCTGGCCAAGGGCCTCGTGGAGCGGGATGTGATCCGCGTCATCACCCCCGGCACGGTGATTGAGCCCGCCATGCTGGACGAACGGACGAACAACTTTCTGCTTTCCATCAGCTTCAGCGCCGACAGGGCCGGGCTGGCGCTGGCGGACGTATCCACGGGGGAGTTCTGGGTGCATGAAATCAAAAGCCCCGAAAGTACCCTGACGGATGAAATCGCCCGCATCCAGCCCAACGAAATCATCTGTAACGACCTGGTGCGTCTGCGGGGGTGCATGGGCCGTGAGGAGGCCTCCGCCGCCGAGCAGCCCGCCGCCTGGTTCCAGTATCAGAATGCCTCGGAGGTGCTGTGCGCCCATTTCCAGCTGAACGATCTCTCGCCCCTGGGGCTGAATGAGGAATACCGTACCGCCGCCTGCGCTGCCGGTGCGCTGATGCGCTATCTGAACGAAACGCAGAAAAACTCCCTGGAGCATATCACCGAGCTGCGCATCTATCAGGGCAGCGAAACCATGCTGCTGGATCGCAACACCCGGCGCAACCTGGAGTTGACCGAAAGCCTTCGGGGCCATGGACGGAAGGGCTCGCTGCTGTGGCTGATGGACGAAACCTCCACGGCCATGGGTGGTCGGCTATTGCGTTCATGGATCGAGCAGCCCCTGATCAGCCGGGAGAAGATTCTCCGCCGCCTGGACGCAGTGGAGGAATTTGCCGGGGAGCATGTGCTGGCCATGACATTGTCGGAGGAGCTGCAGGGTGTCTATGATATTGAGCGGCTGCTGAGCAAGGTGGCTTACAAGAGCATCAACGCAAGGGACTGCCTGGCTCTTGGAGGGTCGTTGTCCCATGTGCCCGGCATCCGCCGCCTGCTGGATAATGCTCGCAGCAATGCGGTACGGGCGCTTTACGAGGAAATGGATCCGCTTTCGGATCTGACCGATTTGCTGGAGCGGGCCATTGACCCGGATGCGCCTCTTGTCATTACCGAGGGAGGCATGATCCGCAAAGGGTATTCTCCCATGCTGGACGAGTATCGTTCCGCCTCGGAAAACGGCCGGCAGTGGATTCTTGATCTGGAAGCCAGGGAGCGCGAGGAAACCGGCATCAAAAACCTGCGCATCACCTACAACAAGGTGTTCGGCTATTCCATCGAGGTGACCAAGTCCTATTACGATCAGGTGCCCATGCGCTACCAGCGCAAGCAGACTTTGGCTAACTGCGAGCGCTATGTGACCCCGGAATTGAAGGAAATCGAACAGAAAATCGTCGGCGCGGAGGAGCAGTCCATTCGGCTGGAGCTGCAGCTTTTCAGCGAGATTCGCGAGAAAATCGCTGCGGAAATCAGCCGTATTCAGCGTACGGCCACATCGCTCAAAACCCTCGACGCGCTGCTGTCCCTGGCAAAGGTGGCGGTGAATAACCACTATGTCCGCCCGGAAATCACCGAGGACGGCGTACTGGACATTGTGGACGGCCGGCATCCCGTGGTAGAGCAGAGCATGCATGAGGGCGGCTTTGTGCCAAACGACACCCACATGAACGGCGATGGGCAGCGCATGCTGATTATCACCGGCCCGAATATGGCGGGCAAAAGCACCTATATGCGTCAGGTGGCGCTTATCACCCTGATGGCGCATATCGGCTCTTTCGTCCCGGCAAAAGAAGCGCGCATTCCCATTGTGGATCGCATTTTTACCCGTGTTGGCGCTTCGGATGACCTGGCCAGCGGACAGAGCACCTTCATGGTGGAAATGTCCGAAACGGCCTACATTCTCCGCAATGCCACAGCCCGTTCCCTGGTGATCCTGGACGAAATCGGCCGGGGTACCAGCACCTTCGACGGTCTGGCTATCGCCTGGGCGGTGGTGGAATACCTGTGTGACAAGAGCCGCGTGGGCGCAAAAACCCTCTTTGCCACCCATTATCATGAGCTGTCCGAATTGGAGGGACATATCGACGGCGTGGAGAATTACTGCATTTCCGTCAAGGAACACGGCGAGGACGTGATTTTCCTGCGGAAGATTGTCCGAGGAGGCGCAGACAAAAGCTTCGGCATCCATGTGGCCCGCCTGGCGGGCGTGCCGCACCCGGTTTTGGTGCGCGCCCATGAGATTCAGGCCCGGCTGGAGGTCAGCGACATCAATCAGAATACCATCGGTCAGAATATTCTGGATGAGGGCCCCAAGCGGGAAAATGAGCAGGTGGATATGTTCGACTACGCCAAAACGGAGATTATCAACGAGCTGCAGTCCATCGACGTAATGGCCCTTACCCCCATGGACGCCATCAACAAGCTGTTCCTTTTGCGCGAAAAGGCACGCAAGCTGTGAGGAAAGGAGGCCGCTCATGGCCAAGATTCAGCTGCTGAACGACGAGGTTATCGGAAAAATCGCCGCGGGCGAGGTGGTTGAGCGCCCTGCCGCAGCCATCAAGGAGTTGGTGGAAAACAGCCTGGACGCTGGCGCCAGCGCGGTAACGGTGGATATTCGCGATGGGGGAATCAGCTACTTCCGCGTGACGGACAACGGCAGCGGCATTGCCTCCGGGGACATCCGCATGGCCTTTGAGCGGCACGCTACCAGCAAAATCACCCGCGCACAGGACCTTCAGGCCATTGCTACGCTTGGCTTCCGCGGTGAGGCGCTGGCATCCATTGCGGCCGTCAGCCGTGTTACCTGCACTACACGCACCCGCAGCGACGTCAGCGGCCTGAAGGCACGCAACGAGGGCGGACAGATGCTGTCCATTGAGGAGGCGGCCTGTCCCGAGGGCACCACCTTCGTGGTGCGCGATTTGTTCTTCAACACGCCGGTGCGTCTGAAATTTCTGAAAAAACCTGCTTCTGAGGCTGCGCTGGTGTCCGACCTGATGATGCGGATGATTCTGTCCCGCCCGGATGTATCCTTCCGTTACATCAATCAGGGAAAAACGTTGTACCATTCCGCCGGAGACGGCAAGCTGGAGTCGGCGGTGTTCAGCATCTACGGAAGTGAGATGCTGCGCACTATGCGGCCAGTGGAGGGCTGCCAGGGCGGCGTGGTAGTGAAGGGCTATGTGGGCATCGGCGAGAGTGCCAGAGGAAACAGAGGTCATCAGTCCTTTTACATCAATGGACGCTACATGAAAAGCAATCTTCTGTCCACGGCGGTGGAAAGCGCCTGCCGGGAACGGGTTATGATTGGCAAATTTCCTACATGCGTTCTGCATCTGACCATGCCCTTCGACACGGTGGATGTAAACGTTCATCCCAACAAGCTGGAAGTGCGCTTTCAGAACGAGCGAGGCATCTACGACGCGGTGGAAGCCATCGTCCGGGATGCTTTGGTCGAACGGGATGCATTGGAAAAACCTGCGCAGCTGCTGCTTACGCCGGAAAAGCAGCCGGAAAAGCCTATGCAGGTGACAAAGCTGCCAGTGGACGAAAGATCAGCTGCTCAACCCGCCAGCGCACCAGCTGTCACTGAAGTGTCTGCGCCGAAGGTTCAACCCAAGGCGCCGATTCCCGTTTCAATGCCAAGGGTCAGCACGGTGCCTCCGGTAGCCTCCAGTACGGTGATGCGAGACAGCGGCGCTATGCCGATGATACAGCCTCCCATTCAAAACCGACCCGAGTCTGTTCCAACCATCCAAAAACCGACAGTCGGTTTGCAAACGCCCATAAAAGAGCCGGAACAGGTTCCTTCTTTTCTGCCGGACGCCCCAAAGCCCCTGAAGCTCATAGGGGTTGTGTTCAATACCTTCATCCTGGTGGAATATGAGGACAACCTGCTGATGATCGACCAGCACGCTGTGCATGAACGGCTGCTGTTCGACCGCATGATGAAGGCCTATGACCAGCACGAGGCAGGACAGGAACTGCTTGTGCCCATGCTGGTGGGCGTGACTCGTCGGGAACAGCAGCTGCTCAGCGAAAACCGTGAACTGCTGGAAGCCATCGGTCTGACAGTCGAGCCTTTCGGAGAGCAGCAGGTCTCTATCCGCAGCATTCCCATGATTCTGGGAACCCCACAGGCCAGGGATTTCCTGCGTGACATCCTGGATCAGCTGGAAAACGAACGCGGTGCGATATCCATGGGAAAGCGCCGTAGCGCCATCCTGCAGCTTGCCTGCAAAAAAAGCTGTGAAGGGTGGTGACGCCCTGTCCGATGCGGAAATCCGAGACCTGGTGACCCGGATGATCGATCAGCATGTCACGCCGACATGCCCCCATGGGCGGCCACTGGTGATTGCCCTGAGTCATCAGGAGCTTGACAAGCGCTTCAAGCGCATTCAGTGAGGCGTATATGGCACAAAAACCGCTCTGCTGGGTGCTGGCCGGGCCGACGGCCAGCGGAAAAACGGCCCTTTCCATCCGATTGGCCAAGGCTCATGGGTGCGAGATTGTTTGCATGGACTCCATGCAGATTTACCGGGGCATGGACATAGGAACCGCCAAGCCCACACCGGAGGAAATGGAGAACATACCGCATCATCTGCTGGATGTGGTGTACCCCGGGGAGCCCTTCAGCGTTGCGCAGTATCAGCAGCTGGCCGAGCAGTGTATTGGGGAAATTCTTGCCCGTGGCCATCAGCCACTGCTGGTGGGCGGTACGGGGTTCTATCTGCGAGCGCTGCGGCATCCCATGGCCATGGGTATGGTAACCGGGGATGGGACCATTCGCAGGTCTCTGGAAGCTATCGCAGAACAAACCGACGGTCGGTCTGTTTTACATCAAATGCTTGAGGAGGTTGATCCTGATACAGCGGCACGCCTTCCCGTCAATGATGTGCGGCGCGTGGTGCGCGCGTTGGAGGTGTATCGGCTGACCGGGACCCCCTTTTCCAGGCAACCCTCGTTGGAGAAGGAGCCACCCTTCTGCTATCGCGTAGCCGCGTTGACCATGGATCGGGCAATCCTGTATGAACGCATTGAGTGTCGCGTGGATCAAATGATGGCGCAGGGACTGTTGGCCGAGGTGCAAGCGCTGCTGCGCAGCGGCATATCCCCCGACTGCCAGGCCATGAAGGCGATTGGATATAAGGAGCTTGTGCCGGTGG
>CAMDVP010000213.1 GCA_945877525.1 uncultured Clostridia bacterium
GAATGAAAAATTCGCTTCGTATCTTGTGCCATTTTCATTTGAGAATAGTATAAAGACTTGACACAATCGGATGGGATGTTGATCCATCGCTTTTCAGGTAGGGCCTCTATCATGATGGCAAAGGGGGAGGCAGCATGCTGGCGTATATCATCGCCGCCGTGGTCATTCCCCTGCAGCCGGGGTACGAATAGGAGAAAGATGATTCTTGAGCGACATCATCGAAATCTCGCGCCTGAACAAACGCTTCGGCAATGTGCAGGCGGTGCATGATCTTCGCCAGGCGAAAGGCAAATGATTCATCCACCGTGCAGGGAAAAAACCATTGTACGGTGGTTTTTGCGCATGCTGAGAGAATTTCCGCGCAATTCCGGCGAATCCATGAATTGGGCGGCGCTTTTTTACAAACAGGGAGAAAGTTTTACACAGCCTTGACGTCGTTTCCCTTTTGTTTTTTCGGCGGCGTGCTACAATGCCCATCGAACAAGCAAAGGAGGAATAAAAGATGAAACGGCTTATCTCATGGCTCTGCGTGCTGGCGCTGGTGCTGGCGTGCGCCCCCGCTTCCCTGGCGGAGGGACAGGCAACCCCGAAGTATGTGTTCATGTTCATTGGCGACGGCATGGGCAATCCTCAGGTCACGGCGACCCAGTATTACCTGGGCTCCATTGAAAATCCCGATTCGCCCTATCCGGTACCCGCAAACCTGAGCTTCACCGACTTCCCGTATCTGGGCATGGTCACCACCTACGACGCATCGTCCTTCTGCCCGGACTCCGCGTCTACCGCGACCTCCATGGCCACGGGCGAAAAGACGCTCTCCGGTGTGATAAACTACGACGTGACCCTGACCACACCCTTCAAGCTCATCACTGAGTATGCCAGGGAGGCGGGGAAGAAAATCGGCGTGATTTCCTCCGTGTCGGTGGATCACGCCACTCCGGCTGCCTACTACGCCAAGCAGCCCAGCCGCAACGACTATTATGAAATTGCCGTGCAGGGTATTACCGGCGATACGGTGGATTTCCTGGCGGGCGGCGGCTTCAAAAAGCCCACCGGCGCGAACAGGGATCAGACCGATATTCTGGAACTGGCCCGTGAGTATGGCTGGATCATCACTGAAAGCAACGAGGAGGTTCGCAGCCTGAGCGCCGAATCCGGCCGGGTGCTGGCGGTGAACCCCGTCCTGCAGGATTCCAAGGCTATTCACTATGAGATTGACCGTGAACGCCTGGCGGCGCAGGGGGAGGACATTTTGTCCCTGGCGGATTTTGTCAGCGCGGGCATCAGGGTGCTGGACAACGAAAACGGCTTCTTCCTCATGTGCGAGGGCGGCAAGATTGACTGGGCCGGCCATGCCAACGACGCGGCAACCTCCATCCATGAAACCATGGCCCTGAGCGACGCGGTGCAGGTGGCGGTGGATTTTGCCGCAGAGCATCCCGACGAAACCCTCATCATCGTGACGGCCGACCATGAAACCGGCGGCATGACCATCGGCTTTGCCACCACGGCCTACGACACTCACTTCACCTACCTGACCCGGCAGACCATCTCCTTCACCGACTTTGACGGGGTGATTGCCTCCCATCGGGACAAGCAGGCAACCTTTGACGAGGGGCTTGCTGCGGTGGAAACCTACTACGGGCTGACCACTGTGCCCGATCAGGCCCTGACGCTGACCGAGGGCGATGTGGAAAGCCTCCGCGCAGCCTGGGACGAGAGCATGAAGCCCGCGGAGGAGCGGGAGAACGGCGCGCAGGAGCAGCTGCTCTACGGCGGCTATGAGCCCTTCTCCATGGCGGTGAGCCATATCATGAACAACAAGGCGGGCTTGAGCTACACCTCCTATGCGCACACCGGGCTGCAGATTCCCGTGTATGCCATGGGCGTGGGAGCCGAGCGCTTCTCCGGACTGTATGACAACACGGATATCTTCTCGCGCACCATGGAGGTCATGGGGCTGAGCAAGTAACCAATCTGCACAGGCAAGGGCCGCCCGAAGAACATCGGGCGGCCCTGTTTCCGGGAGGAGAGGCTGATGAAGAACAAAACGCGCCGGCAGTGCTGGATTCTCTGCGGGGTGATGCTGGTATTCTGCGCGCTGCTGTGCCTGCTGCCGGACCCATACCTCAATGTAACCAGCGCCTTTCCCAGGGCGCGGGTGAGGGTGGAATCGGCGGACAACAGCATGCTGGACGCGGTGGGCATTACCTACAACGGTGTGCAGACCTGCGCTGTGACGGTGCTGGACGGCCCCTATGCGGGACTGCGGACGGTATCCTGCAACTATCTGAATTCCGCCCTGGACAAGGACAAGCTGTTTCAGGCGGGGGACACGGCCTGGGCCATGCTCCAGGAGCGGGAGAGCGGCGTGACGGTGACGCTGATTGACCATTACCGCATGGACACGGAGCTGGCCATGCTGGCGGTGCTGGCACTGGCGCTGATCGGCTTTGGCGGGGTGGTGGGCAGCGGGGCGATGGTTTCTCTGGCAGCCAGCACGGTGATGATCTGGAAGCTGCTGATCCCGCTGCTTCTGCGGGAAATCAGCCCCATTGCGGCTGCCTTTGTCACGGTGGTGCTGCTGACGGTCATCATTGATCTATTGGTGGCGGGCTTTACAAGGCGCTGCGCGGTGGCCGTGCTGGGCGCGCTGGCAGGCACGCTGGTCACCTGCTCAGCGGCGTGGCTGCTGACCCTGACCCTGAAGCTGGACGGCGGCGACCTGCCCTATGTGGTGCCCCTGCTTGCCCAGTCGGCCATGGGGGTGAACACCAGGGAACTGTATATCGGCATGATGTTCCTGGCCAATTCCGGCGCGCTGATGGATTTAAGCATGGACATCTCCGCCTCCATGGAGGAAATCCGTGTACACAAGCCGGACGTCAGCCGGGGCGCGCTGATCCGCTCAGGGCTATCGGTGGGGCGAAGCGTCCTTGGCACCATGACCACCACGCTGATGCTGGCCTATTCCGGCAATTATCTGTCCATGCTGATGTACTTTGTGGGGCAGGGAACGCCGGTGACCGACATTCTGAACCTGAAATATGTGGCCAGCCAGCTGCTGAACACGCTGGTGGGCAGCTTTGGTCTGGTGGCTGCCGCGCCGCTGACGGCGGCGATTGCCTCCGCCCTCGCGGGCCGCGCAAGGAATGACGCGGTTTCAGCAACCGGGGAGTGATCGTCACTTCACATAGTAGTGCCGCTTCAGCCAGGATGAGAGCCCGTCCAGCCCGGGATAGGCAATCCGTTCGTTAATGTTCATCTGATCCAGCATGTCCCGCAGCCGCCACTTCATCCCCTTGGGGAGAATATAGCACACGGTGTTTTCCGTCTTGCTGCTGAGGAAATTAGCCACGCTGTGAATGCCCAGTGGCACCGGGGAGAAAAAGGCATACTGGTTGATAATCCGCTGGTCGATGGAGGGCGGCTCCAGCAGGGCCATGGAACGGTCGCCCATGTCGGAATCATAGGCGTCGGTGGTTTTGGCCAGGCGGTCCAGCATGTCGATGGTGAAGAAGTATGCCTTCTCCTGCTGCAGTACGTCCTGGTAGCGCTTTGGCAACAGCCGGTTCAGCTCGCACACGTCGATCTTCCAGATGCATGCGTCGTCCTGCTCCATTTCGCTCAGATTTTCCACGGAGGTGGCAAAGTGCATGGCCATGAGAGGAGAGTAGGTCCAGTCCAGCAGGCGGGTGGGCAGGCCATGGTGCTGGCCCAGGGTCATCTGCCGCCAGATGGAGCTGCTCAGTGAGGGCGCTTCAGACGCGGCATACTTGCTGAAATTGCGCAGAATGGAGGATTCCAGCGCCTTCTGCCTGTCCTTGCAGTTGCGCTGAAGGCTGGTTTCCAGTGGAAAGGCGGCGTTCGGGCTTCCACGGAACAGGTTGAAGGAACGATTGCGGTGGATGGCCGGATCATAGCGCTGGTCGCTGATGAAATCGGTCAGCTGCTCGAAGGACTGAATGGTGATATAGCGAATCATGGCGGCTCCTTTCGCAACGCGGATGAATCGTATTTCGACGGCGGGACGCTGTTTTCCTGTACAAGGCTGGAAAGGAAATGTTGCGAAATTTTACAAAAAATTTATCAATTTGTGATGAATGCATGTCCGCACCGCAGACAATCCGTGCTATAATGAATGCGGTTCGGCATTGGCCGGATAACCATACCGATTTACGGGAGGGAAAACTGATGAAGAAGTTTGTTGCCCTGCTGGCTGCGCTGGTCATGGTGCTTTCCATGTGCGCCTGCGCAACCGCAGAATCCGCCGAGACTGTGAAGGTCACCATCTGGCACACCTTCACGGGCGCCCAGCAGGCTGCCCTGGAGCAGTTTGCCGCTGATTTCAACGCCAGCCAGTCCGAGTATGAGGTGATTGTGGAGTCCCAGGCCTATTCCGGCTTCACCGACACCGTGTTCAACGCCGTGGCGAACGGCGTTGGCCCCAGCATCATCTTCAACTACGCCTCCACCGCTTCCGACTATGTGAAGGACGGCCTGGTGCTGGATCTGACCCCCTACATTTTTGACGAAGAGATCGGCATGGCCGAGGTGTACAACTCCCTGCCCGAGGGCATCCGCGCGGAAACCGTGGGCTTCGAGGATGGCGGCATGCACGCCCTGCCCGGCGTGACCACCGGCCCCGTGCTGTTCTACAACAAGACCATGTTCGACGAGCTGAACCTGCAGGTTCCCACCACCTGGGAGGAGCTGGCCGAGGTCGCCAAGACCATCACCGAGCAGAAGGGCTGCTACGGCTTCGCCGCCGACTCCCTGACCGACCTGATGCAGTCCCTGATGATCCAGTCCGGCGCGGGCTACATCGACACCGAGAAGGACGAAGTGCTGTTCAACACCCCCGAAGCCACTGCCTGGCTGAAGTGGTATGGCGACAACGTGCAGGCCGGCTACTTTGCCTCTGCTCCCACCGGCGATTACTATTCCAACGACTTCAACGCCAGCCTGGTGGCCTGCTACCTGGGCTCCTGCGCGGGCGAGCCCTACATCGTGCCCGACGGCTTTGAGTACGATGTGGCGCCCATGGTGCGCGGCATCAACGGCACCGAGTGGTATCCTTCCTGGAACCGCGGCCCCATCGTGTTCAAGAAGGACGACGCGACCAACAAGGGCGCGTACCTGTTTGTGAAGTACTTC
>CAMDVP010000214.1 GCA_945877525.1 uncultured Clostridia bacterium
TGGTGGGAACATCCGCAGCGGGAGCGTCGTCCACAACAGGATCGTCCACGACGGGCTCGTCGTCCGTGGTGGGAACATCCGCAGCGGGAGCGTCGTCCACAACAGGATCGTCCACGACGGGCTCGTCGTCCGTGGTGGGAACATCCGCAGCGGGAACGTCGTCCACGATGGGAGAATCGTCCGTCAGGTCACTATCAGCGAGATCGCCTTCGATGCCCTGGGACTGATCCAGCAGCTTGTCGGGATCCTCCGGCTGAAGCGACGCATCCAGCGAATCAGGAGTAACCTCAATAATCGTCAGGGTGCCATCTTCTCCCTCGACGATTTTCTTTACACCTGCCAGAAGCTCCTCCAGCAGTATACGTTCCGTTGCGTTCAATTCTTCAAGGAGCAGCGCCTGCTGCGCCTCGTCAACGGCATACCACTGTTCCAGTATGGCCGCCAACTTCGCGCAGTCTACGTTCATTTCCGTGTTGGCCATCTCGAGGCCGTCGCCAACCGCTGCACCAATCGGTACCACGACATTGCACAACAACATCGTGACAACCAGGATACTGCTCAACACTCTGCGGAATGAGGTACTCATGTAATTCTCCCCCTACCCGGTGATATGAATCACATCTATAATACCCTAAAAACTTCCAAATTTCAATAGGATCTGGAAATTTTGGATGAATACCCCATATATTAGCTTGTGTTGGAAGAAATTGATTATATTTCCATCTACAAATCCCACCGGGCGCTGACGCATGGTGCGCAGGTTGGTTTTGCTTGAACTCCGCATGGGCGGCGTGGCTTTGTCTTAATTGTTCTTGGTTCGGATGACCTTGCCGGTCAGATCAACATACTCCGTGGCAATTTGTACGCCATTGCTGTCATAGCAGTAGCGGACGAGGCTGTAGCCGCTGCCGATTTCCACCGGCTGCAATGCCGCATCCAGGTATTCTACCGTCATGCGCACGCCATCCTGATAAGTATAGCGCGTCGCTGCATAGCCGTCCGAGCGCAGCGTCGGTTGTCCGTCAGCATCGCCGTAGACCGTCTGGATCAGCTGCTTGTTCTCGTCATAGGTATAGACCATCGTCGTATAACCCTTTTCCGACGGCGCTGCCTTCAGCTTTTCGTTCAGACAGGTCACCCAGGCCGCCTTGCCCTGTTCATTGTATTCATACTGCAGGCCGAAGCATCCGCTCTTGCTAACGATCGGCTTGCCATCCAGGCCGTAATAGCTCTCCTTGGACACACGGTTCTGCGCATCATACTCCCGCCGCCGCTCTGCGTAGCCCGAGGCGCACAGCATTGGCTGATCGTCGGCGTCATAGTATTTTTCCTTTGTCACCAGGCTGCCCGTTCGCTGATATACCACCTTGACATAGCCCGCATTGCAGGCCACAGGCTGACCCTTTGCATCCAAATACCGCTGCGAGCGCACGCGCCCGCTTTCATCATAGGTATAGCAGACGGTGGCGTAGGTGTTGCCGGCGGGTTCGGCAGTTCCCCGCAGGCCCAGTGTGGTCATGCTGGCTACGCGGCCGTCCTCGGTATAGGTATACGCAGCGCCGGCATAGCCCTTTTCGCCCGGCGTCAGATTGCCGTCAGCTGCATAGTAGGCCACGCTGGCCTTCCGCCCTGTCTCGGTATAGGTATATTCTACTGCCGCGTAGCCTGCAATGCTGTTGATCGGCTCTGCGTTCACACCCAGCGTGATGCAGCTGATCAGTTCGCCCGTCTGGTTGTAGACGAGGGCTTCTGCCGCGCAGCCTTGCGTGGTCAGCACGGGCGCGTTTGACGCATCGTACCATGCTGTGTACACCTTGCGGCCATTTTCGTCATAGTCCGTCCGCTCATAGTGCCAGCCGTCGCTGGACAGCGCAGGCTGACCGTCCTCCGTCCAGCAGCGACGCTCCGTCACAGCGCCATTCTCATCATAGCGGTAGCTCACCTGGAACACGCCCTCCGGCCCTGCCGCAGCCGTGCCGTCCGCATGATAATAGCGGATCTCTCCGACCACGTTGAACAGATAGGTCATCTCGCACCGGGCGTAGCCGGCAACGCTGTCCACCGGCTCCCTCCGATCGTTGAGCGTCACCCGCGCGCTGACATTATCCCCGTCGTACTCGTAGCAGATCGCGCTGTATCCGCTCGCCAGCGTCTGCCGCTTCCCCTTCAGATCCGTGTAAAATTCCTCGACCAGCTTGCCGTTCTGATAGGTATAGTTAAGGTTGGCGTATCCCTGGGCCGTCAGCATCCGGTCGCCGTTTTCGTCGTAATACTTCTCGCTCTTGATCTTGCCCTTGCTGTTGTATTGCCGCTCCACCATGGCGTAGCCCTTGGATGGCAGGATCATCAGGTGATCCTCCGTGTCGTAGTAGGCCTCCTTCCACACATTGCCCCCGGTTGTATACAGCCGCACCACCTTGGAATAACCCGCGCTGATATACGTTCTTTCTCCCACTTCATTATAATAGGCAATGCTCTTGGGCCGATCGCCGGAAACATAGGTGAACGCCACCATGGCGTAGCCGCTGCGCTGGGTGCATAGATTCCCTTCCGTATCGTAAAACATGGTCATCGCCGGCAAGGAACCGCTTTTTTTGTCAAACTTGTTTTCCGTATAGGCATAGGCGCCCTTGTACATGATGTAGTGCCCATCCGCGCCAAAGTATTCGGTTTTGCGCAGCTTGCCCGCATCATAGGTCTGCAGGTAGCCCGCATAGCCTCTTGCTTCATTATAAACCAGGCGGTCGTCCCGATCGTAGAAGTACTCGGAACTCATCTTGCCCTTTTTGAAGGTGCGCTCCACACGCGCATAGCCATTGGCATTGTTCATAGGCTCCAGTTGCGCGTCGTAGGTGCACTGAAGGACACAATATCCATCCTTGTAGGTATATCGGGTGACTGCCGGCAGCGTATCGCTGACGAGGTACTGCCCATCCGTGCCGTAATGGGTCATGCTGGCAACGTGCTTGTGGTCGTACACCGTCACCTGATGATGATACCCCTCCGGGCCAAGCACCGGCTGATCATCCTTGTCGAAGTATGCGCGTTCCAGGAGCCGACCGTTGCCGTCCCACCTCTGCGTTATGTAAGCGTAGCCCTCGACCATGTTGCACAATTCGCCGTTCAAGTCCAAATACTCCTCGCGAATGCAGCGGGGCTTCCGATTATAGGTGTAATGGATGGAGGCATAGCCCAAATCGTCGGCAAAGGCAGGATTGCCATTCTCGTCCTCGAACCATACCCGCTCAATCCGGCGGCTGCTTTTTCCCTTTTCGGACTGCTGGCGCAGGTTGGTGGATATTTCCGCATGGGCCGCAGCGCACAGCAGCGTCAGGCTCAGCGCAAGCAGCGCGCAGCAGACAGCCCGCTTCATAAAGCCGTTCATCCAATTCCCTCCGTCATTTTGTATCTGGCTCAAGCACGCGGGCATCGCCGTCCCTGGACACCCGGATATGAGCGCCGCAGAAGCTGCATTGTCCCACCGTACCCTGCCGGATGCACGCCGTCGTGCCGCAGCGCGGGCAGGGAACCACTACGTCGCGCCTGGCCTGCTCATCGGCAAGTCGCATCCGTTCCAGCTCCATCGCGCAATCCCGCGCCTGCGCCGCTCTGATCCGTCGTGTATGGCGCACCATGCTCACGGCAATCACCCCGACCAGCAGCGCTGCCGCACAGAGCAGAGCCATCTGCAGCGTAGTTATGGGCCGCTTCATGATGGCGTTGGCTGTCATGCCAAGCGCCCTGGCGAACATCTCGGCCTTCGTATAGCTTGTCTTAGCATAAAAGGTGTCGATGGAATCCATCAGGATCCGGCATGCCTGCGCATCCATCACTGTTTCGGCATCCGCACCGGCGAAACAGCCCGAGAGATATTTGCCCGACCCATTGGGATACTCCCGGAAGATGATCAGCAGGTGGCCCCCGTCCTGAAACAGCTCGTCATACTTATCTTCCGCCGCCTGCTGCAACTGCTCCACCGTGTGGATCGACGCGCCATCCTCTCCTACAATCCAGAGAAAGGGCTGTACGCCCGTCTTGTCATAGAATGTCTGCTCCGCCTCCAGCAGCATGGTTCGATCCGCCGTGAAGACCGTATCCAGCCAGCCTCCCCAGTCATCCTGATACCACACGCCGCAGGGCTGACACAACTCCGTTGCCAGCGGCGTTCGCACAATGGTGCTTTTCGTGACTGCATGATCCGCAGACTGATACTCGCTCAGCATTCCCCAGACCAGCCACACGACCACCGCCAGCAGCAGCACCGCAAAGACATTCAGGAATTTGCTCCTGCGTGCCACGGTATCGTCCTGCACCACGGTATTGCAGGATTGCCACGGCTCAGCGCTTCCCTCTTCGATGCCTCCGTTTTCCCCATGGAGACGGGTATGGCTGGTATCAGCGGTATGCGTGCTGAAGACGCTGCGATCGCTTGATGACTGATTTCTTCCAGTATCCCTTGGCATGGCTCTTCTTCCTTTGCAAAAAATTCGTCTGCCGTCATGCGTCTGCAAGAAACTTCGATTTGCTATTTTTTACTATATCATATTTGGACCTTCAATGCAACTTGATCTGTCGGCGCAGCAGCGGTGCGGTGGCAGAACGACGAAACCATGCGCCCTGAAAGCGCCAAATGGATGCAACAGTTCATAGAAGAGCGCGGATAAGGCCTGCAAAGCTGGCGAGGGTAGGGGATGACACTGCCGAAACAAAGCGGAGCCCCTTGAATCATCAAGGGGCTCCGATGTGCGGGAAACAGGACTTGAACTTGGGTCATGCCGTAAACGAGAGTAAAGCATGTGCTATTTGACTATAGGTTAGAACCGGATAAAACAAAATCAGATACTTCTATACCATGGCGTGCAACGCTGGTAGGGGTATCGGTAGGGGTACAACGCAATCATGGCGATGGGTTGTTGAATGTGCAGTTGCCAAGGGCCGAAACGCTGTCATCATAGCATTCCTGCCTGCATGCAGCAGGTGGTTGCCCCCATATGATCCCCGTGAATAGACGTTCAGCACGGCCTGAGCGTCTTTTTGTTTTCCCCGAACTACACCATGACAGGATACAACAGACTGCACGCAGGGCTGTCGATCCTGTCGTAAAGGAGTGTCACCATGGAAATCGTTCATGTTGAGAAGGACGGCAATTTCACCTG
>CAMDVP010000215.1 GCA_945877525.1 uncultured Clostridia bacterium
GCCGAACGTACTTGGCTGGACACGGCCCGGAAGCATAGGTCGCCGCCGGATTCCACTTTGCAGAGAATCTCTTGGTTCTCTGCTTTTTCTATGTTTGAAAGCAATAATCAGGTGCAAGGTTCACCTTGACAGAGCTTCATACAAAATTCCAGGGATGCATATTCGCGCGCTTCGCCAGGGGCAAAGAAAAACCCATCCTGGATATACCTGAATCCACATCGCCTGATGAGCCTCTCTGACACAGTGTTCTCCCGAAAGCAACAGGCCCAGACATATCGGATGGTTTGCTGGCTGAGCATACTTAGTACCCCTTGGATGGCTTCCGTCATATAGCCCTGATGCCGCCATTGGGGCAGCAGGCCAAAGCCAAGTTCTCTGGTATCGGGACGATTCTCTTCACTGTCAGGCTGAATGGCTATGTATCCAATGAGTGTGCCGCTGTCCCGAAGCAGGAGGGCGTGGTGCTGGCCATCCTCCGCCCAACGGGCGACGAGGGCTTCGGACTGGTCTGTGGTCGTGTGTGCGGGTGCCAGACCAAGCAGCCGCATTTCCTCGGGCAGACAAAAGAAAGCATGCAGCGCCGTGGCATCATCTGGGATAACGGGGCGGAGTAGCAGCCGTTTTGTATCAATTATCATGACGGATCACCTTCTTATAATGTCGCATGCAGTAAGATACTGCGAGCGGCTGTTTTTTTCCTGCTTTTTTGACCCGGAGGCGGAAGAATATGCTACAATAATCCTATTAACCGCAGGAGGTTTATCAATGAACATCAGGCAATATGTCGAGTCGTTATCCATGCCGTTGCCGGAGGACATCCTCAAACGGAAATGGGCGGGTGATCTGGAGGGCGCGGTGAAGGCCATCGACCGCCAGCTGCAGGAGGAACTGCCGGATATGCTTCGTGCGCGCCTTGTGTGCGAGAAGGAGCGCATCCGCCGCCTGCCTACCCAATATCCGTGGAACCGGGAGCAGGCCCTGGAAAAGCTGCAGGAGCTGGTGCCCGGCATGACTGGCGAGGAACTGGACGCATGGGAGCTGGCCGGGCGGGTGGATTTCATCTACATCGGTGGAGAAAAGCGCTATTTCGTGCGCTTCCACAAGAGCATTGCGAAATACCCCGAGCTAATGCGCCGTGCGGGCAAGGAGGTAAGTCCGAACAGCCTGTGGCTTGACCCGATGATCCGCACCATCAAGGAAAAGGGGGTGCTCCGCCGCCGCATCATCCTGGAAAACAGCTTGTATGTGGACAAGGAGGACTTTGTCCCTGGCGAATACCTGGCCCATCTGCCCTTCCCGGCGGTTTGCGCCCAACAGAGCGACGTGCAGTTGCTTTCCGGCGACCCGGACGGCATTGGCGAGGAAAACGCGCCCGCCCGCACAGCCTGGTGGCGGCGGAAGCTGGATGCATGGCAGGAGTTCCGCATGCGGTACAGCTATATCAGCTGCATCCGTTATGCCGATCCGCTGCATGCGCCGGCGCCGGCTGCACCGCTGTATCCCGTGGTGGAGCCTCCATGCGAGGCGGATCTGGCGGAGGAAGGGCCGTATATCCGCTTTACGCCCTATCTGCGGGCGCTGACGGCTGATATTACCCGGGGCGAAACCACCGCCGCGGGCAAGGCCTGGCGGTGCTATGAGTTTGTGACCACAAAGGTGAAGTATTCTTTCATGCGGGATTACTTCCAGATTGACAATCTGGGGGAATACTGCGCTGTGAACCTCAAGGGAGACTGCGGCCTGCAGGCGCTGCTGTTCATCATTCTGTGCCGCATCGCGGGGGTGCCCGCCCGGTGGCAGAGCGGCATGAGCATCGACGCGGACTACGCCGGCAGCCACGACTGGGCGCAGTTCTACCTGGAGGGCTGGGGCTGGCTGTTTGCCGATCCCAGCTACGGTGGCGGCGCATACCGTAACGGTAGCACGGAACGCCATGCCTTCTATTTCGGCAACCTGGATCCCATGCGCATGGTGGCCAACCGGCAGTTCCAGGCGGAGCTTGTGCCGGAGATGCACGCCCTGCGGGTGGATCCCTACGACAACCAGTCGGGGGAAATGGAGCGTATCGGCGCGATGCTGCCCTTTACCGGGCGGCAGCTGGACGGCGACGCCATTTTGGTGGAATACGAGGATTTGGATTGATAACGCATATGCGAAGAAGCCGCTCGGACGAGACTGTCCGGGCGGCCTTTAGTCTGTCGTGGCCTAAAAAACCTGTAATCGGGAAGTGCAAAACGAACAAATGCATTAGACGAAGAAGAAACCGATGGACAGCGCAGCGAACAAGAGCATTCTGATCACATGGTGCCCGATATGCACGTTTTGGCTGCTTCTGCCATTCTGCAAAGCGGCATAAGCTATCAGGATGTACCCTGCCAATGCGGCCAGCCAGTCAAGGGTGTGGTCAAGCAGGCAAAGAACGACCCCGGCGAGCACAGCCATTGCCCCAATCAGCATCCATATATGATTCGCCCTGTGCTCGCTTTTCTGGATTTGTGTCAGGGTAGCAAAGGCATGCAAGCCGGAGCAGATAAGGGAAGCAATGCAAATAACCGTTTTCATATGACACCTCGGATCATTTCGTGAATATCGAAAGTACCTTGGGACATGAGGTGGCATTGTTTTCCACAAGATGATGGCCTTGCTGTGTTTCAGCCCAGCGCCCCCACGCACAGGGTCAAGGCGCGCACAATGTCTTCCAGGGGCATGCTGGGCACACCCTCCCTGGCCTGCTCGGGCAGGAAGGGCACATGGATGAATCCCGCCTGCACGGCTGTGCCGTGGCAGCGGTGCAGCAGGGTGTACAGCACATCGTTGCACACAAAGGCTCCCGCGGAGTAGGACAGGGCACAGGGAAGGCCCGCAGCCGTCATGGCGTCCACCATGGCCCGGACAGGCACGGTGGCGAAGTAGGCTGCGGGGCCGTCCGGCGCGATGGGAACGTTCACGGGCTGAAAGCCGCCGTTGTCTGGAATGCGGGCCTCCCGCAGGTTGATGCCTACTACCTCGGGGGTCACGCCCCGGCGGCCGCCTGCCTGCCCAACGCTGAGGATTACGTCAGGATGAAGCGCTTCCGCGGCGTTCAGCACCCGCTGCGCCCCCTTGCCGAACAGGGTGGGAATCTGCAGGCGGGTCACCTCATAGGCGCCGATGCGTTTAGGCAGCAAACGAACAGCCTCCCAGGAGGGATTGACCGTCTCCCCGCCAAAGGGTTCAAAGCCGGTGATCAGCAGCTTTTTCATTGAGAAAGCCTCCCTGTTATGGTTGGTGGGTCAACAGGCGCATCCGCCGGTAATAGCCGCATATCAGCAGAACCGCTGCGCCGACCCAGGCCATGATTTCCGCCAGATAGATGCCCCATTCGCCCAGCAGTGCAGGCAGCGTCAGCGCCACCAGCACCCGCATGACCAATTCCACCACCCCTGACAGCATGGGCACAAAGGTATCCCCCAACCCCTGCAGGGTAGAACGGTACACAAACAGCAGATACAGCATGAACAGCCCGCAGGCCATCACCGTCAAAAAACGGTAGCCAAAGGTCAGCACCTGCTCGACGATGGCGGGGTCGTCCTCAATGAACAAACGCAGCAGCGGCTTGCCCCAGATGAGCAGCACCGCCGCCACGGCTACGGCCATCGCCATGGCAATCTGCGCCGAGCGCCGAAGTCCAAGCCGCACGCGATCCAGCTTCCCGGCACCCATGTTTTGCCCGGCAAAGGTACCCACTGCGCTGCCCACGGCGGTGCCGGCCATCTCCACCAGGCCCTGCAGGCGGCTGGCCGCGCTGTAGCCCGCCATAAAGATGAAGCCCTGGGCGTTCACCACGCCTTGCAGCACCAGGCCGCCCACGGAAATAATCAGGTTCTGGAAGGCAACGGGCACGCCCAGATGCATCAGGCGGGTGCAAACAGCCCGGCTGGGGCGCAGGTCACTGCGGGAGAGGCGCATCAGCGGCATGTGGCACAGGGCAATCAGGCAGATGGTGCAGCTGATTCCCTGGGAGAAGACCGTTGCCGCCGCCACGCCCACCACGCTCCAGCGCAGCAGGCCCACCAGCAGAAAATCCAGGGCGATGTTGCACAGGGCGGCGGTGGTCATGGCCGCAAGGGGCGTGCGGCTGTTGCCCACCGAGCGCAGAAACCCGGAAAACAGGTTGAACCCCATCACAAAGGGCAGCCCGCCGAAAACAATGCGCAGATAGGTGCAGGTAAGCTCGTAGGTGTCAGAGGGCGTTTGCATCAGGGTCAACACCGGGCGAAGAAGCGCCTGGGAAACGGCCTCCAGCACGATGACCACTCCGGCGGCAAGCAGCAGACTCTGCCCGGCGCTTCGGCGCAGCCCGGCCTCGTCCCCTGCGCCGAAGCACTGGGCAATCTGGATGGCAAAGCCCTGGGCCAGGCCCATGGCAAGGCCCAGCACCGTCCAGTCCAGCCACCCGGCGGAGGATACGGCGGCCAGCGCCGTCACGCCCTCCACGCGGCCCACCACCAGGGTGTCCACCAGGCTGTACAGCTGCTGGAACAGGTTGCCCGCCAAAATGGGCAGGCAGAACAGAAGAATGTGCCGGGCCGGGCTGCCGCGGGTCATGTCTCGGGTTTGGGATGACATGGAACACACTCCTTCGGGTCATTGATGTGCCTCGCTTCTATTCGCGGCGGCGCAGGGGAATTCCTGCCGCATTCATGGGGCGCGGGAGGCGGAATTCCCATTTTTCCTTGCAAAGACGAACAGTGTTTGCTATAATAAAGGTTGCGATTGTACCGCGGAAACCGCGATTTTCGGAAGGAGTCACAGCCATGAAGCAGATTACCTCCGCGCAGCTGCGCGAAATGTTCCAGAAGTTCATGGAGTCCAAGGGCCACCACCGCATTCAGTCCGCCTCCGTGATTCCGGAGAACGACCCCACCGTGCTGTTTACCACCGCCGGCATGCATCCCCTGGTGCCCTACCTGATGGGTACGCCCCATCCCGCCGGCACCCGCCTGACCGATGTGCAGAAGTGCATCCGTACCGGCGACATCGACGACGTGGGCGATCCCTCCCACCTGACCTTCTTTGAAATGCTGGGCAACTGGAGCCTGGGCGA
>CAMDVP010000216.1 GCA_945877525.1 uncultured Clostridia bacterium
GAATAACTTACGTACATAATAATCCAAACCAAATATTGATGCAGCTAACTTCCGCACCACTGACCAGCGCCATGTGGAATGCGTGCAGCGCATCTTCAAGCAGCTGTACGACCAGGGCGACATCTACAAGAGCGAATATGAGGGCTGGTACTGCACCCCCTGCGAGTCCTTCTGGACCGAGCTTCAGCTTAAGGACGGCAAGTGCCCCGACTGCGGCCGTCCCGTGGAAAAAACCCGCGAGGAGAGCTATTTCCTGCGCCTGCAGAAATACGCCCCCTGGCTGATTCAGTATATCGAGGAGCATCCTGACTTCATCCAGCCCGCCTCCCGCGCCAATGAGATGATCAACAACTTCCTTAAGCCGGGCCTCAACGACCTGTGCGTCAGCCGCACCACCATCAAGTGGGGCATTCCCGTCACCTTCGACGAGAAGCACACGGTATATGTCTGGCTGGACGCGCTGAGCAACTATATCTCCGCCCTGGGCTACGGCACCGAGCACGACGAGCTGTATAGGAAGTATTGGCCTGCCGACGTGCATCTGGTGGGCAAGGAAATCGTCCGCTTCCACACCATCATCTGGCCTATTATGCTCCACGCCCTGGGCCTGCCCCTGCCCAAGCAGGTGTTCGGCCACGGCTGGCTGGTGATCGACGGCAAGAAGATGGGCAAGTCCGTGGGCAACGTGGTGGATCCCGTGGTGCTGTGCAACCGGTATTCCTCCGATGCGGTGCGCTATTTCCTGATGAGGGAGATGCCCTTCGGCTCCGATGGCGAGTTTACCCTCAAGGCCATGCTGACCCGCATCAACGCCGATCTGGCCAACGACCTGGGCAACCTGGTTTCCCGTACGGTGGCCATGATTGAGAAGTACTTTGGCGGCGCTATCACCGCTATAGACGCCATTGACGAGAGCGTTGACCGGGCCCTGTGGGATCTGGCGGAGGCTACCCCGGCCCGGGTAGAGGAGCAGGTGAACGCCTTCCAGTTTTCCAACGCCCTGCAGGAAATCTGGAAGCTGATTGGCGAGTGCAACAAGTATATCGACGTAACCCAGCCCTGGGTTCTTGGCCGCGACGAGGGAAGCAAGCCCCGCCTGGCCACGGTGCTGTACACCCTGGCGGAGTGCGTGCGCCGTGTGGCGGTGATGATCGGCTTCGTGATGCCCCGCACCCCGGAACGTATCTTCGCCCAGCTGGGCGTGACCGATCCTGCGCTCAAGACCTGGGAGAGCATTACCAAGCCCTTTGGCGTGCTGCCCTTGGGGCTGAAGGTCTGCAAGGGCGAAGCACTGTTCCCTAGGCTGGATGTGCAGAAGGAACTGGAGCGGGATCAGCCCAAGGAAGAATCCAGGCAGCCCGAAAAAAAGCCGGAAAAGAAGCAGGAAAAGAAGCACGAGGAACCGGAATATCCTGCGGAGATCAATATTGACACCTTCTTCCAGAGCAAGCTGCAGGTAGGCCGCGTACTGGAATGCAAGAAGGTGGAAAAGAGCAAGAAGCTGCTGCAGTTCCTTCTGTCCTTCGGCAAGGACGGCGAGCGCACTATCCTCAGCGGCATTGCCCAGTATTATCAGCCTGAAGAACTGGTGGGCCGTCAGGTGGTGGCCATTACCAACCTGAAGCCCCGCCCCATTGCCGGCATTGACAGCCACGGCATGATTCTCTCCGCGGTGGACGACAGCGGCAACCTGCGCCTGGTGTCTGTGGGCGAGGGCGTGGAGGACGGTGCCATCATCGGATGATGGAGCTGTTTGATTCCCACTGCCATGTGGACGAGCCGAAGTTCGAGAGCGACCGGGACGAGGCTCTCCTGCGCATGCGGGAGCGGGGCGTGACCCGGTACGCCGTCATCGGCTCGGACATGGCCTCCTCCCGCCACGCGGCGGATTTCGCACAGTCCCACGAAGGCTGCTATGCAGCGGTGGGAATTCATCCCCATGAAGCCAAGACTCTGAAGGATGGCGACCTTGACCTGCTGTCTGCGTGGCTGCGGGAAGAAAAAGTGGTGGCCCTGGGGGAGATCGGTCTGGACTATTACTATGACCTGTCGCCCCGGGAGGTTCAGCAAGAGGTATGCCTGAAGCAGCTTGAGTTGGCCAATGCACTGGACGTACCGGTGTGCTTCCATGTGCGGGATGCGCATCAGGACATGCTGGATTTGCTCAAGGCCCACCGCAGCATGCTCACCGGCGGGATCATCCACTGCTTTTCCGGCAGCTGGGAGATTGCAAGGGAATATCTGAAGCTGGGGTACTGCATCAGCTTTGCCGGTCCTGTCACCTTCAAGAAGGCGCCCAGATTGCAGGAAGCCGCGGTCAACGTACCCCGCGACCGGCTGCTGGTGGAAACCGACAGCCCGTATCTTGCGCCCGAGCCCGTGCGCGGCAGGCGCAACGAACCGGCCAATGTGTATTATGTGGCGGAGAAGATTGCCGCGCTCAGGGGAGAATCCCTGGAGGAGCTTTCGGCATACACCACAGAAAACGCCCTGCGGGTCTACCGCATCAGGGCCTGATTCCGGGGATGCCCTGTTTACGGGGCATCCCTTTTCTGCGATGCTTGCATGATGCCATGGGAAATGCTATAATAAGCAGGTATGAGATGCTGGGGGTGTACGAAATGATTACCACCATTTGCATGAATCCCTCCTTTGACAAGACCGTTGAGGTGGACGCGCTGACCCTTGGCGAGGTGAACCGCATCCGCGCCACCCGAACCGATATGGGGGGCAAGGGGATCAACGTGGCGGTGGTGCTCAGGCGTCTGGGCATGGAATGCCGCTGCGTGGGCGTGATGGGCGAAGGAGGCTCTGACCAGCTTCGGAGCATGCTGGACGCAGAGGGTATACCGGGCGATTTTTTGACTGTGCCGGGGAGCGTGCGGGTAAACACGAAGATTGTCAGTCGGGAAACCCGGAAGGTCACCGAGCTGAACGAGCTTGGCGCGCCCATGGACGAAGGGCAGCTGCAGGCGTTTATCAGCCTTGTAAAGGAAAAGGCGGCGGGGAGCGATTATGTGGTGCTGACGGGCTCACTTCCGCCGGGCTGCCCTGAGGGCACCTACCGCCGCCTGATGCAGGCGCTGGAGGGCGCAAGCTGCATCCTGGACGCCGGCGGAAAGGAACTGGATTTGGGTGCGGAGGCGCGGCCCTTCCTCATCAAGCCGAACCTTGGCGAACTGCAGGCCAGCCTTGGGCTGGAACTGCGCACCCTTCGGGCCATCCGCGACGCGGCGCTGATCTACCTGCGCAAGGGCGTAAAACATGTGGTCGTATCCATGGGCAGCATGGGCGCCATGTATGTGGGGCAGGACAAAACGCTGTTTGCCCCGGCCCTGCGGGTGGAAGCCGGCTCTACCGTGGGCGCGGGCGACGCCATGGTGGGCGGGCTGCTCCGCGGGCTGGAGGACGAGGGCGACATGGCCAGGGCCTTCCGCTATGGCGTGGCTGCGGGTGCGGCCAGCGTCATGACCGAGGGCACACAGCTGATTGTGCCGGAGGATTTCAGCAGCCTGCTGGGGCAGGTCAAGGTACAGGAAGTGTAAGCATGTTTTTCAGGCGACTTCGCCCGCAGTTTTCTGACGGGGTGATCGATCTGGCGCCGGTTTATCTGGGTGAGCCGGATAGCGATATGGGCTTTGGCGAAACCTATGACTATATCATCCTGCCCCATGGCCAGAAGCGCGAAGCGGGCCGTATCAGCCTGCGCCTGGGCGAAAGCCCCTGCGTGTATTATTTTGGTCATATTGGTTACCATGTGGATCCTCCCTTTCGGGGCAGGCATTATGCCCGGCGGGCCTGCTCGCTGCTTCGGCCCATGATCGAATCTGCTGGGAAGAGCAGCGTGGTCATCACCACCGACCCGGACAATACCCCCAGCCGCCGCACCTGCGAGGGCCTGGGATGTGTGCTGGAGCGGGTGGTGGATGTGCCAAGGGAAATTCGCAGCCGGTGGGAAATCAGCGAGGTAAAATGCCGATATATCTGGCGGATGGATGCTTCGCTTGATCTCGACTGACATAGGATAGAGGTGCGGCCAGGCCGCGGAAGGGATGCGTGACGCATGGAGCTTGAGGCGCATGGTGCGAAAATCCATTATGAGCTGACAGGGCAGGGAAGCCGCCGGGTGATCCTCCTGCACGGCTGGGGCTGTGACGCAAGCCTGATGAAGCCCGTGGCGAATGCGCTGGAGCCCGACATGCAGGTGCTGTCCATCGACTTTCCCGGGCATGGGCAAAGCAGCCGTCCGCCGGAGCCATGGGGGGTTCCGGAATATGCCGCGGCAACGCTGAATGCACTGCGTCAGCTGGACTTTCTGCCCTGCGCGGTGATTGCCCATTCCTTTGGCGGGCGGGTCGCGGCATATTTGGCCTCGGAGGATGCGGGGCTGTTCACCCGGATGATTCTTACCGGCGCGGCCGGCATCAGGCCGCCCCAGACCAAGGAAGGAAAAAAGCGCAGCGAGCAGTTCAGGCGTCTCAAGGGGCTGTGCGAGACGGCGAAAAAGGCGAAGATCTTTGGCGCTTTGCCGGAGCGCATGGAGGAAAGACTGCGGCAAAAGTATGGAAGCCGCGATTACAACGCCCTGGACGAAGAAATGCGCAAAACCTTCGTGAAGGTGATCAGCCTGGATTTGAGCGACCGCTACGCGCGCATCAAGCAGCCCACGCTGCTCATCTGGGGCGACAGGGACACGGAAACGCCCCTGTGGATGGGCCAGCGCATGGAAAAGGACATCCCGGACGCGGGCCTTGTGGTGCTGGAAGGCGGCACTCATTTTGCTTATCTGGAGCAGGCGCAGCGCTTCTGTGCCATTGCACGGCATTTTCTGCTGGAGGACTGACTGAATGAACGAAGCTTGGTTTGTGTATCTGGCGGTTCTGTCCGTAGCGGCGTCGTCGGTGCTGGCGGGTCGGAAGCTGTTTCATTATTTTCAGCTGGAGAGTTATCAGTTTCCCGGCTATTTCCGTACGCTTAAACGGAATCTGCCGGGGGCTCTGATACCGGGGCTGCTGCTGACTGCGGCTTCCATGCTACTGATTGCCCTG
>CAMDVP010000217.1 GCA_945877525.1 uncultured Clostridia bacterium
CCCGGGGCAATCTCCCGTAGGGGAGGATACTGCTCCTGGCAGGCGGGGCATGCACGGAAGCATCGCGGCGCGAAATAGCAGCCTGGTCCCGCGCCGATGGGCACCGGCGGCTCGCCGGGAATGGCGATGGGGTGGAAGTCGCCCATATGCTCAACGGAACCGCAGTTGCTCAGAAGCGCCTGGGTGTAGGGATGGGCGGGGTGGGAGAGCACCTCCTCCGTGGGACCCACCTCCACAAAGCGTCCCAGATACATCACGGCAATGCGGTCTGCAATGTAACGGGTGGTGGCCAGGTCGTGGCTGATCAGCACCATGGCCATGTGCTGCTCCTGCGTCAGGCGCATGAGCAGGTTCATCACATCAGCCCGGATGGACACATCCAGCATGGACACCGGCTCGTCCGCCACCAGAAACCGGGGATGGAGCATCATGGCCCGCAGGGCGGATATGCGCTGCAGCTGCCCGCCGGACAACTCGTGGGGGTAGCGGGAGAGAAAATCCTTCGCGGGGGTCAGCCCGGCGGACTCAAGTGCCTGGGCGCACAGCTCGGCGCGCTCGGCCTCGCTTTTTCCGATGCCGTGGATGATCAGGGGCCGCAGCATGGATTTCAGGATGGTAAAGCGGGGATTGAAGGTATCGAAGGGGTTCTGAAACACAATCTGCGCCATGCGCTTGAAGGCCCGGGGGTCGCGCCGCATCAGCTCCTCGGCGCTGTGTCCGTCCACGGTCAGCGTGCCGGAGGTCTGCTGCTCCAATTGCACCAGCAACCGGCCCAGGGTGCTTTTGCCGCAGCCGCTTTCGCCAATAACGCCCAGCACCTCGCCCTCGCCCAGGGTAAAGCTGACCCCGTCCACGGCCTTCACCGGCGGATACGCGCCGTCAATCTTCGTGCCGTGCTGGGGGTAATACCGGGTCAGGTTTTCCGCACGAACAAGCTCACCCATGGTTGTTCACCTCCCTCAGGCGGTGGTGGCAGGCGGCCTGCCAGCCGGGCTCTATGCTTTCAAGGGGCGGCTGGGCGGTGCGGCATGCCTCGGTGGCATAGGGGCATCGGGGCGCGAACACGCACCCGGGGATGGTCTGCGTCAGGTCGGGCAGGAAGCCGGGAATGCCCTGCAGGGGCTTCTTTTCCCCGGTCAGGGAGGGGAAGGCAGCCATCAGTCCCGCGGTGTAGGGATGGGCAGGGCTTCGCAGCACCGACGCTGCGGGGCCGACCTCCATCAGCCGTCCGGCGTACAGCACGGCCACATGGGTGCAGCTGGTAGCCACCACGGAGATGTCATGGGTAATCATCATGCGGGTCAGGCCCAGATCCTTCTCCAGGCGCTGGATTTCCTTGAGAATCTGCCCCTGGGTGATCACGTCCAGGGCGGTGGTGGCCTCGTCGAAAATGACAAGGCGGGGATGGTTGATCAGGCTCAGGGCAATGGATACGCGCTGCATCATGCCGCCGGAAAGTTCATGGGGATACAGCTTGTACACCCGCTCGGCCAGATCCACCTGGCGCAATACCTCCAGCACCCTGGCGCGGCAGGCGGCCTTGTCGGCTTCCGGGTGGTGCAGTCGGTAGACGTCCGCCATCTGACTGCCGATGCGGTGTACGGGGCTGAGGGCGTTCATGCTTTTTTGAAACACGGCGGCCAGCTCCTGCCAGCGCACCTGGCGCAGGCGGCTTTCCGGCATGGTGAGAAGCTCCTCCCCCTGAAAAACCGCCGAGCCGGTCACCCGGGCGGTTTTCTCCGGCAAAAGGCGCAATATGGCCATGCCCAGGGTGCTTTTGCCGCTGCCGCTTTCACCTACAAGGCCCAGGGAGGAGCCCTCCTCCAGGGTGAGGGACACATGATCCACCGCGTGGACGCTGCCCTCCTGCATCAGATAATCCACACACAGGTCGCGAATTTCCAACAGCGCCATGGCTCACGCACCCCGCTTTCCGGCCTTGGGATTAAGCACCGTGTTCAACCCGTCACAAATCAGATAGAAGCTCATCACGGTGATGATGATGGCAATGCCCGGGAAGGTGGCCACCCACCAGGCGCTGGTCATGTAGGAGCGTCCGGCGTAAACCATCTGCCCCCAGCTGATGATGTTGGGGTCGCCCAGGCCAAGGAAGCTCAGGCTGGCCTCCATCAGGATGGCGCTGGCAATGCCCATGGCGGTGTTGGCCACCACGGGGTAGATGCCGTTGGGAATGATGTAGCGGAAGAGGATGGAAGCCTTCGACTCGCCCAAAGCCTCGGCACTTTTGACGAACACGCGCTCCTTGAGGCTCATGGCCTGCACGCGCATAAGCCTTGCGTTGCCGGGCCAGCTGGTCAGGCCGATGATAATCATCACGTTGGTCATGCTGCTGCCGAAAAGCGCCACGGTGATCAGCACCAGGAAAAACGTGGGCAGCATGAGGAAAATGTTGATGAGCTCGCTGATCACCCTGTCCGTCCGCTCGCCGATAAACCCTGCCGCGCCGCCGATGAGCATGCCCAGCACACCGGAAATCAGCGCCGCGATGAAGCCCACCTTCAGCGAGGTACGGGTACCTTCGATCATCATGGAATACACATCGCCGCCCAGGGCGTCGGTACCCAGCCAGTATTCGCCGCCGGGAGCCGCCTTGACCGGGCCGTCCAGGCGATAGGGGTCATGGGTCTCCAGAAGAGGCGCCAGCAGGGCGCACAGAAGCACCAGCGCAAACAGGACAAGCCCGATGCGCAGATGTGCGCTCTGCTTCCAGCACCGCTTGAAAGAAAACTGCTTTGCCATGGCGTATCCTCCCGTCTTACTTCAGGCGGATCCGTGGATCCAGCCAGGCATACAGAATGTCCACAATCATAGTGATCACCGACACGGAGATGGCGATCATCAGATAAATGCCCATGAGCAGCGGGTAATCACGGCGGTTGATGGCGTTGAGCATCAGCCGTCCCGTGCCGGGCCAGGCGTATACGATTTCCACCAGCGCCGCACCGGCCACCACATAGGCCAGGGAAATGCCGAAGGCCGTCAGCGTAGGCAGAATGGCGTTCTTCAGCACATACCGGCGGAAGATGGTTTTCTCACTCATGCCTGTGGCGCGGAAGGTGATGATGTAGTCCTCCTGCATCACCTGGGTCACGGAGGAACGGGTCAGGCGCAGATATTGCGGAATCTGGATCAGCGTCATGGTGGCGCAGGGGAGCAGCAGGTGGGTCAGCACGTCCAGCACATAGCCAAAGCCCTGCTGCGGGTTGCGCAGATTGACCATGCCCGATGTGGGCAGCCAGTGAAGGGTGGAGGCAAACACCAGAATTGCCACCAGCCCCAGCCAGAAGGGCGGCATGGAGTCGAACAGATAGGACACATAGCTGAGCAGGTTGTCCATCCACCGGCCCTGGTGCCGCGCCGCGAAAAGCCCCAACAGCGTGCCCAGCACAAAGGCCAGCACGCAGCTGGTCAGCGCCAGGAGAATGCTGGGCCCCATAGTTTCCAGAATGAGGGACACCACGGGCTTGTTATAGGTGTAGGAGGTGCCGAAGTCGCCGTGAAGCAGGTTGACGATGTACTGTCCAAGCTGAACCAGCAGCGGCTTGTCCAGCCCATAGCGGACATACAGCGCCTCCAGCTGCTCGCTGGAGGGATGATCCATGCCCGCCATGATGCGGATGGGGTCGCCCGGGGCGATGTGGATCAGGAAAAAATTCAGTACGATGGCAATCAGCACGGTCAACAGTCCCGTGGTGACGCGCTTGAGCAAATAGCGTTTCATAGGCCGAGCTGCTCCTTGTCCGCCGCGATGGTCTGCGCGATCAGCGCGGGCTGGAAATGCTGCAGGTTGTGCATGCCCTCCACAATGAGGGTGCGGGCGTGGTTGCGGGCGATGAACTCGTCCTCCGTGGGCTGGAGGGCATCCCAGCGCTGGTCGTGGGTATCGCTGGCAATGAACATCATCACCGGGATTCCCTTGGGCACATCGCCTCCGGCCACCCTGGCGTTTTCCCGCAGCAGCTTCATTTCATTCCAGGTGGCATGGCTGCCGCCGTTTTTGATAACCATGGCCTTTTCAATGGGCAGGAGGGCGGGGTCAAGGTAGGCGTACTGGTTCAGGTACTTCCAGTAGCTCTTACGGAAACGGGGAATGGCCATGCTGATGCGCTTAAGCCCAAAGAAGTGCTGGAAGCGCTGGATGTGCCTGGCAAACAGCGGCGGCAGCGGCACGGTGGTATAGCACATGGGCGCAGGCGCGTCCAGGCTGTAGATAGCCCGAACCTCTTCGGGAAAGCGGCATGCCCAGCGCACCAGCTCGGTGCCTGCCATGGAATGTCCCAGCAGCAGGTAGGGTCCCTCTTCGCCGGCCTCCCGAAGGGCGAGGCGAAGTTCGTCCACCACGGTGTCCAGCGTCCGGGGTACGTTGGAGTCGGTGGAATAGCCATAGCCGGGCTTTTCAGGAATCACCACGCGGAAGCCCCGGGCATTCAGCTCCCTGGCCAGGGGTTGAAAGTCCACGCTGGGTACGGCGGTGTTCCACCCTGTGAGAAGCACGATGCGGGGCCCCTCGCCCTGGGCCAGTACATGCATGCGCGCACCAGGTACATCCACCATTTTTCCGGGGCAGGGATAGGCCGCAGCGTCCTGCCGGCGGCAGCGCTTTTCCCACAGCGCGCCCGCTGCAAGCAGCGCGGCGATGATGACGGCGGCGATGATCCATCCAAGCATCTTTGCTTCCACCTTTGCATAATAATATATTATTATAGCACGCATCACGCTGTCCGGCTGTCTTTCTCTTGTACTTTAATGCAATGAAGGAGGACGGACAAAAAAAGCCGCATGGGCTGTGCGCTCATGCGGAGAATGGGCCTGCGCCCGGGCTGTTCCCGGGGTAGCGGAGGTAGTAGATATCGTTGCCTTCCATATAGGCTGTTTTCCGAAAGCCGTGACGAAGATAGAACCTTGCAGCGGCTTCGTTGTCCCGATGGCATCCAAGAGCGATGGGACGGACGCCAAAATCGGCATATACCCTTTCCACCGTCATTTCCAGAGCCGCGCCGCCAAACCC
>CAMDVP010000218.1 GCA_945877525.1 uncultured Clostridia bacterium
CATGCCCATCCGCGGCGGCACCGCTGGTGCGCGGCTGTCCTTCATGGGCCTGCCCTGCCCGAACCTGTCCACCGGCGGGTACAGCTGCCACGGCCGCAAGGAGCTGATTTCCGTGGAGGCTCTGGAGAAAATGGTGGACGTGCTGGAAACCATCGTGCGGAACGCGTAATAGAAAAGCGCCCCTGCGGCTTGAAATAAGCCGCAGGGGCGCTTTTGCTTCGCGCGTTACAGCACGCAGAGCAGCTTTCCAAGATAAATCAGCGCAAACAGCGTGCCCATGGAGAAGATGGTGGTCAGCACCACCTGGCTGGCAGCAAGAGGGCCGTCCCCGCCCATGGCCTCCGCCATGGGATAGCTGCTCACGGCGCATGGTGCGCCAAAGAGAATCACCATCACGCCCAGCTCCTCGTTCCGGAAGCCCAGCAGTACCGCCAGACCCAGCATGATAAAGGGAATCACGGCCTGCTTGAGCAGCACCGTCCAGCACAGCTCGCGGCGGTTGTCCTTTACGCCCTGCCAGCGCAGCGATGCGCCCAGCACCAAAAGGGACAGGGGAGAGGCAATGCTGCCGATCTGGCTGCAAACCTTCTCCAGCACCGTGGGCAGCTTTACATGCAGGAGGAGCAGCAGCCCGCCAAGAACGCTGGCGACAATCAGCGGATTGGTGAAGATGTCCTGAAGCAGCTTCTTTACGCTGGGCTTTTTTCCAGAGCAGGAGGCCAGGGCCACCACGGCCAGCACGTTGTTCAGCGGGATGACCACCGGCAGCGCCAGGGTCACTGCCGCCATACCGGATTGGCCGAACATGGCTTCCATCAGCGGAATGCCCAGAATGGCAAAGTTGGTGCGGAAGATACCCTGCACCATCACGCCCTGCTTGCGGGGGTCGCGGACAAAGCGGGGTACCAGCAGCCGCGCCAGCAGCCAGATGCACAAAACCCCCAGGAACAGATAGGCCGCGAAACCGGGCCCAGGGGTGCTTGACGTGTCCATGGAGCGGATGTTGTTGAAAAGCAGCACCGGCAGAAACAGGCGGAAAATCAGCTTGTTCAGTGCGGAGGCGGTTTCTCCTTTCATCAGGCCCGTTTGCCGCAAAAGCCAGCCAAGAAGCAGCATCAGCAGCAGGGGAAGCATGATTTCCAGGGTTACCTGAAGCTCCGCCATGGTATCGCCGCCTTTCTCATATGCTGATAGCATAGCACGGCCCGGCGCTTTTGTCCACGAAAAAGGACAAATGATGCGGAAAAAACACACTTTCGGCAGAAAGACTTGCATCTGCCGCAAAATATGGTATACTGTTCAAAACAGAACAGAAAGGAGGCGGACGCCATGGCTGAAGAGGCTTTCGGCTATCAGTGCCCCAAATGCGGCTGCAGAAGCTGTGAACAGGATCAGTTTCAGGCCACGGGAGGCGATGTTGCCCGGGTGTTCAACGTGCAGAACAGGAAATACTATACCGTGTCCTGCGCCCGCTGCGGATATACCGAGCTGTACAAGGCCCTGGACCGTTCCGCGGGCCTGGATGTGCTGGACTTTATCATGCGCTGATATACGCGCCAGGGAAAGGAAGGAAGCCATGACGCAAACCCCGAAGAAACCTATTCCCACATACACGGGCGAACTGCGCAAGCACGCGCTGCGCGTGCCGCCGGTGATCCGCGAATGCAGCGGCATCGTGGTGTTCGGCCGGCGCATCAAATCCGTGGTGTTTACCACCGACCTGTGCATTGTCCGCAATATCGATGCGGACGCGGTGCTGGCGGTGTATCCCTTCACGCCCCAGCCGATTATTACCCAGGCGCTGCTGATGGCGGCGGACATCCCTGTCTTTGCGGGGGTGGGCGGTGGGCTGACCACTGGCCACCGCGTGACACAGCTGGCTGCCTTTGCGGAAATGCAGGGGGCCTCCGGCGTGGTGATGAACGCCCCCACCAGCAACGATATTCTCCGCGAGGTGTCAAGGGTTACCGAGGCCCCGGCCATTATCACCGTGGTGAACGATCAGGTGGATTTTGTCAGCCGGGTGGAGGCGGGAGCCGCCATCTTTAATGTGGCGGCAGGCGCGGAAACGCCCGCCCTTGTACGAAGGATCCGCGAGGTGCTGCCGGAGTTTCCCATTATTGCCACCGGCGGGCCGACGGAGGAAAGCATCCGCGAAACCATCCAGGCAGGGGCGAACGCCATCTCCTGGACGCCGCCGCCCACGGCGGAGCTTTTCAAGGATTCCATGGAAGCCTATCGGGAAAACAAGCCGCATCCATGAACGCGGCAAAAAAGGCCGCCTGCATCCGGACTAAGGGATGCAGGCGGCCTTTGCTCACCGGGCGGCCTGGCAGGGAAAGGCGGAGCGCGTACCCTCCAGCGCGTCCCAGGCGACGGCGTCCACTTCGCCGGTGGGCGGCAGGCGATGGGTGGACTGGAAGGTGACGACCGCCTCCCTGGTCATGGGGCCGAAGCGGCCGTCGGGGCGCAGCAGGTATCCCTGCTCCCGCAGGGCCCGCTGCAGCCGGACAACCTCTGCGCCCCGGCTGCCCAGCCGCAGGGAAGGCGGATGAATCGGGTGCATGGAAAAGGCCTCCTTTGTATTGGACTGTGGACTGTATGGGAAGGGCCCCGTTCTTTGGGCGGAACGGGGCCGGTTGGTCAAAAGCTGTTCTTGCTGGTGGGATTGTTCAGCACCCCGAAGGCGATCAGCAGCTGCAGCACGGCGGACACCACCGCGCCCACCGCATCGCTTTGTCCGGCGCTTATCACCCCCAGGGTGGACAGAAGGGTCAGCAGCTGCGCGGCCACTGCCGCCCAGACCACGGGCGAGGTGAAACGGTTCTGATTCATGATACATGCCTCCTTCACTGGGGCCCGGGCTTCACGGCGGATTTCAGGTCGCGGATGTCGTGCTGCGCTTCGGTCATCTGCCCCTCCAGGATATAGGTGCGCTCAATGATGGAATTATGACGGCTGACCTTTTTTTCCAGCTGCTCGAGGCGATAGTTGGTCAGCCTGTTGGCCGTGATGATGCCGCCGAAGGTACCCGCCAGGGTTCCCAGCAGCGAAAGCACGCCTACCAGCACGACGTCGTTCATCAGCCAAGCCCCCCGTCCAGGGCGGCCAGGCGGCTCTCCACATGGTCCAGGCGTGTTTCCAGCTCGTCCACGCGGATTTCAAGGCCGGAGGGAGTGCCGGAGGAAGCCTCCTCCTGCAGAAAGCGGGCCTGCATCCAGCCGGTCTGGCCCTGATAGGCAATTTCCGTCCAGCCGTCCTGCTGGCGCAGGGCGGTGACCTGCTCGCCCAGGGGGATGCGGTCCAGAAGCTGGCCGCCGGGGGTTTTTCGCAGGTTGACCGTGGAGCCGCTGGAGGCGGAAACGGTCAGAATGGTCGACATGGGTTTGTCATCTCCTTCGCTTGGGCTGACCTGCCTGAGCCAGCCGTGGTATGCCCATCGCCCCAGCCGGGTGTCGGTGACAACGCCGGGGCTTGAGCAGTGAACGATGCGCAGCGGATTTGTGCTGCGGACAACGCCCCAGTGATAATAATCCCGAAGATCGGCGTCTTTGGCGTAGCGGGCGGGCAGATGATAGCCCCGGGCGCCGGGTTCATGGGCCTTCAGCACACATTCGCCCGGGATCAGCCCGCTCACGCTGGCGATGGGCAGCAGCGCGTCCAGGGCATGCCGGGCCGCCCAGTTGCTGCCGTGAATGCCCGCCCAGACTTCGCCGGCACGCCGGAGAGCGCCGATGGTCAGCCCGATGCAGTCGCACAGGCCGTCCGAGCCATCGTGGCCCAGACCGTAGGCTGGAGCGGACGCGGCAATGTCGTCTACCCCCTGCAGATAGTCCTTGAGGGAAACAGGCATAGCGTCACTTCCTTTGGGGCATGGGCTTACTGCAGCCCCAGATAGTTCAGGGTGGTGGTGGAGGAAGCGGACAGCGAGACGTCTGTCACCACATCCAGGGTTACGGTGGTGCCGTCGCCCTTCATCAGGGTCAGATAGCGTTTGCTGACGGTCAGGTTGCCGCGGGAGGTCAGCACGGTTTTGCTTTCCCAGCCGCAGTTTTCCCCCGCCAGGGTGCCGAAGGTCAGGTTATCAAAGTCGCCGGTGCCGCAGACAAGATAGTCCGCAGATACGCTGTGCCCGGCGAAGCTTTCCGTCCAGCCCGTCACCGCCTCGAAGTCCTGCATGGTCACATAGCCCTGCAGGTCGATTTTGTCGGCTTTCAGCGCGATCTGCGATTTCATGGCGTTCACGTCGATCATGGCTTCGCTGATCTGCCCTTCCGCGTTCGTTACCCGCCCGGTCAGGCCAATCTGCCCCTCCGCGCCGTTGAGGGTGATCTCCGCCTGGGAGAGGCGGGAACCCAGCGCATCCATTTCCTGCCGGCTGGCCTTGAGGGCAATGGCGGCGTTGGCGCCGTCGATGTCGATTTCGGCTTGGGAGAGGCGGGAGCCCAGCGCATCTATGTCCTGCCGGCTGGCCTTGAGGGCGATATGCTCCGCATTGATTTCCACATCCCGGGCCAGCAGATCAATTTCATCCGAAAGCAGGGCAATGCGCTCCGAGGCGGAGAGAATCAGTTCCTTCTGCGCCCTCAGGCCGGCATTCAGCTGCCTGCGCAGCCCGGTGGTATCCACGGTCAGCCCGGCCATGGCGCTCACAGCGCTGTCCATTTCCGAGGCCAGGGTGACCCTGACGCGCTGCGGCTCGCCAAGCACATCGGGGAACACCCGCCGGATAATGCGCCTGCACAGGGTTTCGCCCTGCTCCGGCAGACAGACCCGGCACACGCGGCCCAGGGTCAACCGGTCAAGGGCCTCTCCGGTGGCTTCGCTCAGGTCGATAGCGTCCAGGGTGATGCTCAGCGCCGGATGCTTGTGGGCTTCCAGATAGGAGACGGCCCGGGCTGTCAGCTCATCGGCGGAAAGGCTGCTGTCCGCGCTCAGGCTGCGGCTCACCACCCCGTATAAG
>CAMDVP010000219.1 GCA_945877525.1 uncultured Clostridia bacterium
CCTGATACTTGGCCTTCAGGTTCAGGTACTGCTGCATCATGGGTGAAACGCCAGCCATGAATGGAACGGCCTCCTCTTTCGCGGATATCAGGGATTATCAGTGGCAACCGCCGCAGCCGTCGCACCCGCCGGAACAGCCGGAGCAGTCGCCAGAACAGCCGTCGTCGGTTTCTCCGGTCACCACCAGGCGCAAAATGCGGTTTACATTCTCCATCATCTGTGTGAATTCCTTGCGGGCCTCCTGCATTTCCTTCACCAGGGGCACCTCATTCAGGCGCTTCTCAGCCTCTTCCATTTCCTCGCCCACCCGGGCCAGCTGCTCGTGATCCATATCGCTCTGAGCCAGCACGGTTTCCACAGCCTGGCGCTTTTCCACAAACTCGGCCACGGCCTTCACGGCTGCCTCATCCTTGTTCACCTGCAGCTCGGCCGCGTGCATCCGCTGGTATACGCTGCTCTCCACAATGGCCTCCGCCAGTTCCTGGGCCTTCTGCATCACTTCACGCATGATGATCCTTCCTTTCTTACAGCCGCTCTGCCATGAGCGTATTGTTCTTGATTTCATTGACCCGGACGCGAACAATCTGCCCTACGTCCTCCTCTGTGCCGGGCAGGGTGATGGACACCCCGTGCCGTCCCTTGCCGGACACAGCCTTGTCGCTGCGACGGGACAGCCCCTCCACCAGCACCTCTTCTTCCTGGCCAAGGAAGCGGGCCATGGCCTCCTTCTGGCACTGATCCTGCAGGGCGATCAGCCGTTGAATGCGGTCGGTGGCAACAGCTTCGTTAATCTGCCCGTCCATGGCTGCGGCGCGGGTACCCTTGCGCGGGGAATAGATGAAGGTAAAAGCGGAATCATACCCCACCTCTTTCACGAGGGACATGGTGTCCTGAAACTGCTCCTCCGTTTCGCCGGGAAAGCCCACGATGATGTCCGTGGTCAGACCGATGCCGGGCACCGCATCCCGCAGGGCGCGAACGCGGTTCAAATACTGCTCGCGGGTATAGCGGCGGTTCATTTGGCGAAGGATCTCGTCGCTGCCCGACTGCACCGGCAGGTGAAACTGGGGCAGGATGTGCCGGCTCCCCCGCATCACATCAATCAACTCGTCTGACAGATCCTTGGGATGGCTGGTCATGAAACGGATGCGCGGTATGTCCATGTCATCCAGGCGGCGCAGAAGCTCCGCGAAGGTCGCGCCGCCCTCCAGCCCCTTGCCGTAGGAATTCACATTCTGTCCCAGCAGCATGATTTCCTTCACGCCGCTGTTCCGCAGCGTTTCAGCCTCCCGGAGAATGTCGTCCATATCGCGGCTGCGCTCACGGCCGCGGACATAGGGCACAATGCAGTAGGAGCAGAAATTGTCGCAGCCGTACATAATGGTGATGTATGCCGCATCCTGCCGAAGCCGCCTGACGGGCAGATCCTCGGCAATGGTGTCCTCATCCTCCACCTCCACCACGGCCCTGTCGCTGTTGAGCGTTCTGCAAAGCAGCTCCGGCAGGCGGTACAGGTTGGAGGTGCCGAAGGCCAGATCAACGAAGCGGTATTGCTTCATAATCTTCTCGGCCATGCCGGGCTGCTGGATCATGCAGCCGCACACGCCGATGACCAGGTTCGGGTTGCGCTTGCGCACTTCCTTGAGCCAGGTCACATTGCCCAGGGCACGGCGCTCGGCGTTGTCGCGGACGCAGCAGGTGTTGAACAGCACAAAGTCGGCGTTCTCCCGGTCATGGGCTTCCTCCATGCCCATGTCCCGCAACATACCCGCAAGGATCTCGCTGTCATGGGCGTTCATCTGGCAGCCGTAGGTTACCACAAAATAACTCCGGGGACGCTGGGGCAGAGCACGAACCTCGCGCATGAACTGCCGCTGCTCCTCCAGCTGCTCCTCCGTCACCTTCACAGGCTTTCTGTCAGCCATGGGGTTCCTCCTCGCATAGCCTTTCACGTCCCGTTCCACGGCATACGTGGCACGGGCGCGTCCATTCGTCCCGCAGCGGGACGCGGCTTCTCTTTCTTGTCATTTCGATCAGGCCAAGGGCGGTCATGCCATGCAACACTGTCTTAACCCTGTCTGCCGCAAGAGCTGCTTTCAGCGCGTCGATCACCTGCTGGCGGTGCTCCTCCCGTTCCATGTCGATCATGTCGATGAGAATGATGCCGCCAAGGTTTCTCAGCCGCACCTGACGGGCGATTTCCCCGCAGGCCTCCAGGTTCGTTTTGAGGATGGTCTGCTCCAGTTCCTTTTTTCCGGTGTTCTTCGCGGTGTTCACGTCAATCACCGTCATGGCCTCGCAGGGGTCGATCACCAGCGTGCCGCCGCAGTCCAGCCAGACCCGCCGCTCCAGGGCCTTGTCCCGCTGGCGTGTCAGCCCGGCGCGCTCCATCAGCTGACTGTCCGCAAGCGTGACGGGCAGTTCTTCTGCCATGGCAGCAGCCAGCGCCTCATCGTTCGTTACCAGGCGGTCTATACCGCGGGGGCGGTAATCGTCCAGCAGACTATCCAGCGCCGTACGCGGCCGGTAGACCATCGACGGCGCATGCGCGGTGGGCGCTGCGCGGCGAATGGTTTCCCACCGCGCCAGCAGCTCGTCCGTTTCCTCGCGGATGACGCTTTCCGCTACCTGCAGAGAGGCTGCACGCATAATCAGCCCAAAGCGGCCTTCCGCAATCTCCGTTCCCATATTCTTCAGGACGGGCCGCTTGCTTTCCTCCACCCGGGAGGATACGCCGATGTAGCGGTTCATGGGCATCAGGATGACATACTGCCCGCAGAGCGTCACGTCCCGGGTGAGAAACGCGCCCTTCTCGCCCTGGGGTTCGCGCTTGACCTGCACCATCACCCGGTCGCCCGTCTGCAGTCTGGGCAGCATGGCAGTAGCACTGCGCTCCTCCAATGGGAGAAAGCCGTTACGCGTCTGCCCGATATCCACGAAGGCTGCCTTCATGCCGGGTACAACCCGCTCCACCCGGCCCAGGTACATCGCCTCGGCTGCGGCGGAGGCTGCGTCATCCAGCAGGTATTCGCACAGCTTTCCGTCCTCTACCACGGCCAGCTCCCGTGGTGAGCCGGACTTGATATAAATCTCGCGCATTACAGCATCTCCAGCGGAACCAGCTCGCCCCGCTCGTTCTCCCCCAGCAAATGCTCACGAATCACCAGCATCCGGGGCGCCTCGAACCCGGCAAAGTCGCACAGTGCGGTGAGCAGCATGTCCGGCTTGCAGGCGGTGGATTCAGTGAGGGTCAATGTGGCGTACAGGTGATCTCCCTTAGCCTTCAGCAAATGAATCAGCGGCCGGATGTCGCACTCCTTCTCGCCACTCTTGGTCTTGCGCATGGCCATGATGCTCCCCTGCTGAAGAAACGCGGGAATGGCATCGGCGCACTTTTTTGCAGCGGCAGAGTCCAGCACATGCAGGTCGTAGGCGGCTGCGCGAACCATGGCCATCAGCGCGGGATGCCGGTCGTCCAGCGCCTTCGCGGAGGAAAGCTGCATGTCCGGCGGCATGGCGGCGTTCATGGCGGCAAGGAATTCCTCCGCCGTCACAGGCTTGTCCAGCGTCACGTCCATCAGCTCGTTCCGTCCTACCGCACCGGTGGACAGGGCCGAGGCAAAGGTAATCAGAATATGCGGGTTAAAGCCCTTGCTGTAGCTTACGGGCAGGCCGCTGCGGCGCAGGGCCCGCTGGGTGGATCGCATAATGTCCAGATGCCCGATATGGCGCAGCCGCTCCCCTTTTTCAAACACAGCCATCATCCGCAAAAGGAACACACCCCCTTGAAGCGCTGCAGGCCGCAGCCGTTGCAGCCCTGGCGGCAGTCACGGGTGGTTTCGGCCCGCTCCGCCTTCTCCTTTTCACGCCACAGAAACTCCTTGCTGATGCCGCTGTCGATAAAGTCCCAGGGCAGAATCTCGTCCTTCTCCCGGCGGCGGTAGGCGTAAAACGCAGGGTCGATGCCGCACTCGGCAAAGGCCCCCATCCAGGCGTCGAACTTGAACTGCTCGCTCCAGCCGTCCAGCATGCAGCCCTTTTCAAAGGCACGCAGCAGCACCTTGCCCATGCGCCTGTCGCCTCGGGAGAAGCAGGCTTCCAGGTAGCTCAGGCCGGACTCGTGATAGTTGAAATTCACGCCCTTGACCTTGTAGAGCGCCTCCCGCAGATGCAGCTGCTTTTCCTGCACCTGGGCCAGGGTGTCCTGGGGCTCCCACTGGAAGGGGGTGAAGGGCTTGGGCACAAACACCGACGCTGAGCAGGTGACCCGCAGGCCCTTGGCACGCTTCTCCCTGGGTACGGCAAAATAGCAGCCGACCACCTTGCGGGCCAGGTCGGCAATGCCGTCCAGATCCTCGAAGGTTTCCGTGGGCAAGCCCATCATGAAGTACAGCTTCACGCTGCTCCAGCCGCCCTGGAAGGCGTCGGAGACCTTCTCCATCAGGTCGGCCTCGGTCACGCCCTTGTTGATCACATCCCGCAGGCGCTGTGTGCCTGCTTCGGGGGCAAAGGTAAGGGATGACTTGCGCACCTTCTGGGTTTCCTCCAGGGATTCCTTCAGCACGCTGTCGATGCGAAGGGATGGCAGGCTGATGGACACCCGCTTCTCGGACAGGCGCTTCATCAGCTCGCGAATAAGCTCCGGCAGGCAGGTATAGTCGCCGCTGGACAGGCTGGACAGGCTGATTTCCTCATAGCCCGTAGCGCCCTCCAGCTTTTCAGCCAACTCCACCAGGCGCTCAAGACTGCGCTCGCGCACAGGGCGGTACAGCATGCCCGCCTCGCAGAAGCGGCAGCCCCGGGTGCAGCCGCGCATGATCTCCAGCATGATGCGGTCGTGGATGATCTCC